>NZ_JBGOOI010000018.1:0-71867 GCF_041439605.1 Vibrio sp. 1F169
CCGCATCTTAACTTTTATTACCAAAATCACTTTGTAAATACGTGGATTCCATATACAGAATGGGGAAGTTTCGAGTTATGTCATGCTAGCTAAGGTGGTTTTTTGTTACTCAATACTCAAGTTTATTTAAAAACATTGCCAGATGATGGCTCATAATAAACTCTTCCAGAAGTGTTACTATGATTACCACAATAGGTAAAATACACTCTTCTTGGCTTGTAGTTAACTGAACGTACCCAACCACCTTGGTGCTCAAAATCCTCCACTGAACAGACTCCTGTGTTTATGAGATCCTTCGATACTTTGATGAACTTTGCCTTGTAAGATATGTAGTCATCAGAACTATCTAACGCAGCTTCTAACCTGTTAGATGACATAACTCTCAATTCAGTTGGTTTATGTTTTGACAGATACTTAGAAGAAACCCACCTCGCTACTTCCCCATCAACACCTTCTATAGTGCCATCATAGTACTTGGAAATTCTTGACCAACCATTAGTCGTCTCAAAGACCTGCACCAATTGTCGTCGATATATTACATTGGTTTTCTTGCCTGTCTTAGCCGGAGACAGTCTAACGTTTAATTCACTTGCGGTTACGTAAAAATCACTAATTGTAATAGTTGTATCAGATGCAGTTACTGTTTTGGATTGAACGGAAGCTTGATTATTACGACTCTTTTTATCCTCGACATAGGTATTATCGTTATCAGACATTCCTATATATCCTAAAAATCCTCCCAAAAAAGCAGCAAATGTTAAGTATGACCATTTATTCTGCTGACTTGGGGTTGGTAACAGTACAATGATTGCTCCAAAAATTGGACTAAGAATAAAGGAAAAAAAGAAAAAACCTATACCAGATCTTCCTTTACGCTTTGCATAAGCACCAACAGCTACAGACAACCCAATCCAAATAATATAACTAAACATATTAACTCACCTGTTGGGAACCGTTTTGGATCGGCCTAAGCACTTTACTTCACTACCTTATATAAACTTTAAGGCAAAGGTTGGATAACGCAAACTTTCACAAAAAAATATTTCTTAGTTTTATCCGAAAAGTTATTTAATTGCGTGACGAGTAGTTTCCTTGCTCAACAATGGAACAGCTTAGTCGATAATGAATTAATGATCTATTTGACAATCCCTGCCAATGGAAAGAACGAGCCTAGATTAGATGAGAAGAAAAACTGAAACTCACAATAGGGCAAAACGAGTTAAACTAGGATCTACCTAATCTAAAGATTTGCAGGTTACATTACACCATAGATCGCGGCGCATTTGGTTATTTCCCATCGTACACACTAGGTGCGATATACGCGGCTCAGTTCATGGCTTCAATGAAGAAAACAGTGGATGTGAACGCTGTGATTGAAAGTGGCGACCTATCACCTATCTTCACTTGGTTAGAATCGAATATTTGGAGTAAAGGCAGCCAGCTTAACACCGATGACTTGGTGAAAGGCGCAACCGGTGAAACCTTGAATGCGCAATACTTCAAAGACCACCTAAGAAGCCGTTACCTTTAATGTTTTATTAAAGAGTTTTCGAACAAAGAAAACTAGGTAATAGACGAATAAAAAAGGCTGAGCAGATTATCTGACTCAGCCTTTTTACTGTTTAAAACTAGCTCATTTATCTCCAGTAAGCATATCGAAGAAGATCTGTCTCGACTCTGGGGTGTTGTCTCGATGAGTTTCGTATTTTACATGTGTATTTGCATCAACTGCTTTTGATAGCTTGATGCTCCAAAGTGCTTTCATTTGATTCGGTACAATTGAGTATCGGACATCGATAATACGCAGCTCGTCCGTTGGGTCCTGAGCAATATAACCATTAGAGAACCAGCGAAAACGTTCAATATCTTTGGCTTGTTGTGAATTAGGGGCAAGCCACGGGAAATCCTGACTCACATTCAGCTTAGCGATCGACTCTCCGGGGTATATATTTACCGATGTACCAACCCGCACTGCGTCTACATGATAATGAGCCTCTGTTTCGTACACCACTTTCCAAACTAAGATATTCGCAAAGCTTGGTTTTGCCTCTAATCGAATCGGCGTATGTTGTCTTTGTTCCGCTAATTGCCACCCAATAGCCTCTGCCCTATCTCTTTGTATCATCCCTAATGTTGGATAAATTAGAGCCCAAGCAAACGCAACACGTGCTAGCCAAGGTGCTCGTTTCAACGTTGCAAACACAAGCAAAACTAAGATGGGCAGCGTATAAACAGGATCGATGATTGATATGGTATTCCAAGCAAAACGCGCATTAGTCAAAGGCCAAAGTAACTGCGTGCCATAAGTGGTACAAGCGTCTAACAGTGCATGAGTGCCATAGCCCAGAGCGCAAAACAGCCAGCTTTGTTTGAAAGAAAGCCCACGCCTTTTTGCAATCAGGTGATGCAGAACCAAGGCACATATCAAACTGCCAATGGGGATAAAGAAGAGTGAATGGGTAAATTGTCGATGAAATTCCAACGCCAACAAAGGGTCACTTTGAGACTTAATCAGTGCATCTAGATCTGGTGCCAATCCAGAAAGCAGCCCTAATACCCCAGCAACAACCAAATGTTGTTTTTTGCTTGCCAATTGTGACAAAGAAGCGCCTAACACGCCCTGCGTTAAAGGATCCATAAATCACTCATTGATAGCATTCCGTTGAATCAAATAAGATACATTTAGCTATAGCAGTGAATTGGGTTAAATAACAATGTTTTATCAAGATAATAATGTTGATAAAACACCCTGACATTAATGGATTCCATGAAGAGTTAGCGTTAAACGTTTTGCTGTGTGGCCTTGCTTAACAGCATTTCCCAATCAGATTTATCAACCTGTCCTTTGTGAACATTCACTTTGTAATAGCCATTTTTAGTCAGTGATTTAACTTGAATATACTGACGAGAAAAGACAGAGTTTTTGATCAATAAGTTCGCTTTAACGTCATGTAGATGTATCTCTTCACCGACTAAAGATAAATGTCTTCGGGTGAACTTGGAGACCAAAGCATAGACAGTGATCATGATTAAGATAGAAGTAACGAAAGGGAAAAACTGGAGCTCAGTCTGATAAAATAAGTTGATAGCTAAAGATGCGATCACGTAACTTATTGTCATTGATAGAGCCACGTTCCAACGTGGGCCGTTGCCCTTAAATGAAATTTCTCGTGCCATCGCTCGCTCCTTTAGATAAGTATTTGACCACATTTGAATATTTATTAAACGCGAACAATCTTGTTATGAACCATGGTGCATTAAAAGGAGTAACTCATGTTATTGGAGGGCTCAGATCGCAATTAGACATTTACATGCATTTTTTCGCACCTAAATGTCTAATGAATAAAGAAACTGAATCAGTTACAGGTTACTGAATTCTTTAATTAACGAGCAACCATACTTGCTGCGATAACCACCAACAGTACTGAGAAGATCTTCTTAATCGTTGGAACAGGTAAATGGTTAGTTGCTTTTGCGCCTAGCGGAGCTGTAAACCAAGATGTGCACACGATGCCTAGCAGCGCAGGCAAATAAACAAAGCCAGCAAAACCTTCTGTTAGAGCAAAGTGGCTGCTGCCCGAGGTGATATAACCGATAGACCCAAATAATGCGATCACAATGCCACAAGCCGACGCACAACCAATGGCCTTTTTCATATCGACAGAGAAGAACGTCAATAGTGGAACCAGCAATGCCCCACCACCAATGCCTATCATGGCTGACAAGCCGCCCGTAATAGTTGTAAGAACCGTTAGTACGCCCTTGTTCGGTAGCTTTCGTTCTTTAGGCGCGTCATTTTTGCTGCTTAAGAACATCTTGATCGCAATAAGAACCACACTTACGGCAAACACAATACGAACAACTTTTTCCGGTAAAAGAGCCGCCATAAAGCCACTAATCAATGCACCCAGAGCAACACCCAACATGATCCAAGGTGCCAAATCCCAAGGCACGTTTCCATTTTTGTGGTGAGCAAGCGCAGAGGAAGTTGAGGTAAACAAAATTGATGCCAAGGAAGTCGCAATCGCTGCAACGACCACTTGGTCAGCAGGTAAAACTTCTAAGTGAAGTAAAATGCTGCTTAACACAGGTACAATGATAAGCCCTCCGCCAATCCCCAAAAGTCCGGCAAGAAAACCAACACCACTGCCTAATAATGCACAGTATAAAATCAACAACAGCAACTCACTCATTTCGTCCATCTCTTAATTAAATTAATTGTCTTAAATAACGCACTATTAATGTGGTTATATTTCCATCAAGCCAATTAATATAACTGACACCACCTAATATTTTCAAACATAATAGATCATGAATATTCCTCATGTTGAATGTGAAGGAATACCATTGTTAATCATTTATCGAACCAAGTATAAAAATACCAAGCGATTAACTTAATACCGTATTAATTTTTCATACAGTATTGCCTTCAACTATTAATCCGGTCACAAGCAAAAATAAAAGCAATTTTAATTCTAAAGACCGAGAAAGTCAGACTACAGATTGGGATATCAGATCAACATGAATACAGAATTTAATTTTACAATTAAGAGCATTAGCCTCGACGAGAACTATCAACCTGCGGACAGCACACGTATCACCACCAACTTCGCTAACTTGGCGCGTGGTGACAGCCGCCAAGCAAACTTGCGCAATGCACTGCAGATGATTGACAACAGTTTCAACGCATTAGCACACTGGGACAACCCAAAGGGCGATCGTTACTCTGTAGAGCTTGAAATCATTTCTGTTGATATGGACATTGAAAGCAACGGCGAAGCATTCCCTTCCATTGAAGTACTGAAAACCAATATTCTAGACCGTAAAACCAACGAGCATATTGAAGGCATTATCGGAAATAACTTCTCTTCTTATGTTCGAGATTATGACTTTAGCGTACGTCTATTGGATCATAATAAAGGCCAAGAGAAATTCAGCATTCCAGAAGATTTTGGGGATTTACACGGCAAGCTTTTTAAATATTTCGTTAACTCTGACGCTTACAAAAAGAACTTTAATAAACCACCTGTTATTTGCTTAAGCGTGTCAGATAATAAAACCTATTACCGAACCGAGAACCAACATCCTGTGTTAGGTTTTGAATACCAACCGAATGAGTCTTCTTTAACTGAACAATACTTTAAGAAGATGGGGTTACAGGTTCGTTACTTCATGCCGCCAAACAGTGTTGCACCTCTAGCTTTCTATTTCTTTGGTGATCTACTGAACGATTACTCAAACCTAGAGCTTATCAGCACCATCAGCACCATGGGTACATTCCAAAAAATCTACCGCCCTGAGATTTACAACGCGAATGCGGTTGCAGGTAACTGCTACCAACCAAACTTGAAAAACTTGGATCACTCGCTAACTCAAATCGTGTATGACCGAGAAGAACGAAGCAAATTAGCTATCGAACAAGGTAAATTCGCAGAAGAGACTTTCATTAAGCCATACCAGTCAGTTCTAGAGAACTGGTCTGCCAACTACGCGCTTTAATCGAGCAATTACGCTCTTAAATCACCAAGGATAGGCAGTATAAATTATGAAAACATTATTACCGACTTCAACAGCAGGCAGCTTACCTAAGCCATCTTGGCTAGCACAGCCAGAGACACTTTGGTCTCCATGGAAACTGGAAGGTGACGAATTAACCGACGGCAAACAAGACGCGCTACGTGTCTCTCTTCAAGACCAGCAACAAGCCGGTATTGATATTGTGAGTGACGGCGAACAGACACGTCAGCACTTTGTAACAACCTTCATTGAACACTTGAATGGCGTGGATTTTGAGAAGCGTGAAACCGTTAAAATTCGCGACCGTTACGATGCGAGTGTACCAACAGTCGTTGGCCCTGTTTCTCGTCAAAAATCGGTTTTTGTCGAAGATGCTAAGTTCTTACGCCAGCAAACGGATCAACCAATTAAGTGGGCTCTACCGGGGCCAATGACCATGATAGATACGCTTTACGACGCGCATTACCAAAGCCGTGAAAAGCTAGCATGGGAGTTCGCAAAAATCCTTAACGAAGAAGCAAAAGAGTTAGAAGCTGCTGGTGTTGATATTATTCAGTTCGATGAGCCTGCGTTTAACGTATTTTTTGATGACGTGAATGATTGGGGTATTGCTTGTTTAGAAAGAGCCATTGAAGGGCTTAAGTGTGAAACTGCAGTCCATATTTGTTATGGCTACGGCATCAAAGCAAATACGGATTGGAAAAAGACACTAGGTACCGAATGGCGCCAATACGAAGAGGTATTTCCTAAGCTTCAGCAGTCGAATATCGATATCATCTCATTAGAGTGTCATAACTCTCATGTGCCGGTTGAATTGCTTGAGCTCGTTCGAGGTAAGAAAGTGATGGTCGGTGCTATCGATGTTGCAACCAATTCAATTGAAACACCAGAAGAAGTTGCCGACACTCTACGAGAAACACTGAAGTATGTTGATGCCGATAAGCTCTACCCGTGCACCAACTGCGGCATGGCTCCCCTTCCTCGTGAAATTGCCTCAGCTAAGCTCAATGCGCTAAGCGCTGGCGCAGAGATCGTTCGTAAAGAACTTTCAGAGTAACGGTTTAAACTCAAACCAAAACTAAAACCGAATTCTTGAAGCCTAAGTATCCTATTGATGCTTAGGCTTTTTTCTCTATTAGTACATAATCTTTATACGCTGCTTACCAGGTTTTATCTAAGTCTTGAGCATATAAAGAGATCGCGCGTTGGTACTCTTTAATCGCCTCGCTATTAGTCGTAGATACCAAAAGCTCAAGTAACAGCGACGTCGCCTCTTTATGGCGACCCAAATTGTACAAACACATTGCGTAGAAAGGTTTCACCTCTATCGAGTCAGGATACTCAGCCCTAGTCTGTTCGAAATAGCCTAAAGCCTCTGCATAAAGACCAAGGCTTCGATAAGTACTCGCCAAACCGAACAGCGCATCAAAACGCTCTACTGAAGAAAGCACGCCAGACAGAGATAGCACATAGTGCTCAATCGCCTGTCGCTCTTTACCTTGATTATCGTAAGACCACGCGATCTGCAAGTGCGCTTTCGCGGCATAATTTTCATCAGTGAGTAGCGTTGCCAACAAGTCACGTGACTCTGGGTACTTCTCTTCTTTTCGCAATTCGATTGCTTGTTTGATAATGGTGTCCATAGTTCTTCCTAAAATCAGTTCCATTTCAACGAGTCCTTTCACTTCAGACAACTGAGTAAAACCTTTTGATTGATAAAGCTTAATAGCGGGATTCTCACTGAACACACGCAACACTAACTGAGCTGATGATTGATTGTTCGCATGTTTAATAACTAAATCGAGACACTTAGAACCAAAGCCTCTACCTTGATATTCAGCTAATATCTGCAAGTCCCTAAGAAACGTTGTATCACTGTTGTAACTGAAGCGGACAACACCAATACGGCTATCCCCTACATAAACTTCATAGTTATCCAGTTCATCCCAGCTGCGTAAAAACTGACTATGACCCCAAGCGATGCCACGAGCTTGGTAGTAACTCGCCATATTCGTTTTAGTGATCGATTCAGCGAACTTAGGATCGGAACCTTTGACTAACCTTACTTCCATATTGTGTCCTTTGTTTCTAAATCAAACATTGAGCAATACGTAATTTAAGTACCAAGAGTATTGCATCGTGTTTAAACCATCCTAATCAATCTGGTTCCTTGGTTAACGCCTTCTCTAACCACATTGAACTGATGTATTGACCGTTTTTCTTCGCATATTCATTGAACACTCCGACTTCTCGAAATCCAAAACGTTTATGAAGTGCTATTGTAGCCTCATTAGGTAAAGCAAAACCTGAGAGTACGCGGTGAACACCATAATCACTAATCGATACAAATAGCTGAGAATAAAGCTTAGAGCCTAAGCCTTTACCTTGAGCTTCTGTCGCAAGATAAATAGTGACCTCTGCGGTATCTTCAAATGCCGACATAACCCGGTATTGCTGAGAACACGCGAAGCCTAATAACGCATCACCTTCTGTCGCGACATAAAGTTGATATTTACTTTGACTAGAAAATTGAGAAAACCACTGCTGGCGATTTTCCAACGACAACTTCTCTTCTTCAAAGCGCGCATTGGTATGTTCAATATAAAAGTTGAAGATATCGGTGATGCCTGCAATATCAGGTAATGTCCCTACTCTGATTTCCATGTAATGTCCTTTTAGCTGTCTATTTTGAATGACTAGTAAACAGGCATCAATAGTGACTGCAGAACTGACTCTCGCAAGGAATACCATCACGATCACCATCTATTTTCACATTGGGACAGTTTGCCAAATAAAACTTTGCTTCATCACAAGATAACATCTCACTGCAGTACATTTTTCCTTGGCAGCTAAAACCCATACTCTCATATGCCGGATTTAACTTTGGCTCTAACAAAAAAAGATAAAAAGCTGCCCCTATAAGACCAACGATAAGTGCAGACAAAATAAGTGATAAAGGATTGGATTTGAGTGGTTCTATACCAACTAACTGAGCACTCGAAGCGCTGAGTTTAGAAGAACTATGTGATAGTTGAAATTCAACGCTATCTCCCACTTTTGGAGAACGATAACCCTTTCGAAATTTGGATATATGAACAAAAATATCGCCCTTTAATTCATCTGAGTTGATGAATCCAAACCCCCTCTCATCAACCCATCGAACAATTTTTCCATTCATAACTATTCCTCTCCAAACCGTCTCTTGGTCTTAGTTCAAATCACTAACAATATTCCGTTACGCTTAATAGGGTTCAAGTTTTCCCATTAAGGACTCTTAACTTTACCCATTTTAGTCAGGATGCCTTTGCCCTTCTCATAAACAAAAGATAAACCAAAGTAGACTGAAACCCACAAGACAAAATCAAGAGCGGCTAACTTGATATCAAGTGGATCTGAAAAGATGTTATAGGTGTGTCCAAACTTTGCTTCAATTGATTTAACTAAAATCACTGTAGCGATAAAAATCACAATCCTCATGGGTTTCCCTATCTATACGTTTAAACTAAATCGTACACATGCGCGTGGATATTGTTTAAGTTATTCCAAGTATATAATGCGTTTATAGCCCTACATGTCGTTGGCTTTTTCTATAAACCAAGTGCCTTTACACGGGCCATTGGTTAAATGCCAACGACCATCAAATCTATTGCTACTGCCACGTGCGGAAAAACGATAATCCCATTGGCGATGTTTAGCATATAAACGTAAGTCGCCGCTTTCCGTAACCCAGCCCTCTAACTGTGTTCCGTTGTAGGTAAGCCTTAGAGTAGCCTTACCCCCACGAATGCTTCCGGTGATGGTTGTGCGTTCACACATATTATTGCTAGTGGTGTTAATACGGCGGCCTAGCCACTCACCGTCGAAATCGGTAGAAGGAACAAATTGGGGACTATCAGGAAGTTTAGGAAACGACTCGGAATTACTGGACCCGAACCACTGGAGTTCACGACCAACAAAGAAGAAGACAACAAAGCCGATTGATATCGCTATCACAAATCCCTTTTTCATGAGCCTCTTCCTAATCCACTGACCTTAAGAAAAGAACCCTAACATAATGAAAAGTAATAACTTACTATCAATTTAATTAATTTTGATATATTCCACAAATTGCATTCAAATGTTGAATATAGAGAAAGCGGCATCGTACGAAGTTCTGCTGTAGAACTTGGAAAAAACGAATGCAATGCATTACAAATCAATAGGTTAATTAAAATAAAATGTATATAAAAACAGTGGTAATTGACGTTTTATCTCCATAAATAACGCTGTTTTACAATGAATGCCGCCATTTTTGCCGCCACTTTTACATAACCCTGTTTATCAACGAATTATGATTTCGGCTTAACGCCATTACATCATCTACCAACTTCTCGAGTTGCTTTTGCTGCATTTGCATTCGGCCTTGGAAGCTTTGGTATTCACTTTCATCCACTAATGCTAGCCCGTGTTCTCTCGCTTGCTGCTTGAGTAACTGCAGTTCTGGGATTTGACTACGCAATTCATTTTCTAAGTCTTGTTTAAGTACTCTTTTTGCCAATGCGTGTTCAAAACCATGCTCTTGTGACCAAGTATTGGTATTGAATACGGCATTGTAGTGCACATGAACATTTTGGCTTGTTACGTTTTTCGCCTTCGCCAATTCAAAGATTAAGTCGTTTAAGGATAGGTCTTGCGGAACAGTTGGAGTAGGAAGTGCTAGAGCTGTGGGCATAGTGTCGAACGCACGAATGACATTTAGGTGGAACTTTGGGCTAATCCACATTGCGTATGAGTAGACCAATTCTTTGCATACCCAAGTCCCCGCATCACTACCGCCACGTTTGGTATTTATAGCAAAGCAGGAATTACTGCTTTGCTCAATTTCATTAACCAGTTCTTGAGTTTGCTGATTCTTGATAAAAATACTTGGACGATGTCGATTGTGTCCACCACTCGCTTTATGCAGATCGTTTAGCGAATACAAATTATCGAGTGTGCGAATGTCTTTAGAAAAGATTGTTAAATTTGGCATGGTTGCCTCCTTGGGGATGATCTTTAAATCACCACACAAAGGGACTAATCTTCGGGTGGTGAGCTGAACAAGGTTAGTCCTACCGCTCCCAAGGTTACGGCCAGCCGAAGCTGCCTCGCCCAGCCCACCATAATGCTGATAGTACGTTTTATAAGTAAAACGACTATGTTCAGGTGTGCTGAAGCTGCACATAAAAAACCAGCAAAAGCTAGCGTCTATGCGCCTTGGGTGTATATTGCGGGGGACTAATCCCGACACTGGATTTTGCCAGTGCCGTTACAGATTAACGATGTGGAAGATCGGTGTCAAACGTTTAATAACGTTGCATATTGTATAGAGCGCGGTTCTTACAATCAGCTTGCCTCACCCATGAACGTAGACAGAATCGAGACAAAAACAACTCCAGAGCACACACGCAGTTCCAGAGTCACACTAAATTATTAACTAATTTAGATTCGTTTTATTTGTAACTATTGTAATTTTAGCCACCCATACAAATACGAATGATAATAATTATCATGAATTGTTTAAAGAAAATAATAGTTTCCTCATTTTTCCTCTCACCAATACATTGTTATTCTACAGAAATTATAGGGGAAGCTTTTCAATCGAATGACTCTTACGAAAATAAGATTAGAGATAAAAAATCGTTAGAGTTAGAAGCCCCTGACTGTACTGGCAACTCCTCTTGGATTGATTACCCTTCCTTACCTCAAGAGCCTACAGAAACGAGTAAATCCGATATTAATTGCAGTTTTATGCAGTTTGCATGGCAATCTTTTGCTTATTATACCAGTGACAAGACACCGGATTTATTCTTGAATATGATGCCGAAAGACAGAATATTTAAAGAGATACCCGATAGTTGGGACAATAAAGGTGATCAAGGATTAGTACAAAGTGAGATCCTTCAAGCCGGCTCTAATTTCCCATTGAACGATCAAGAAGGCAATCCGGTCTTCTATCAACAAAGTGTCAATAAAAAATTCTACAATGACATCGTCAAACACGGATTAAACAATAGCCAATGTGTCGCCGATATTGACAGTGGGAAAACACCGTTTGAAATATCCCCAGGCTCCACTGAAGTAAAAACCTCATGGAAATTAATATCTAATAACGACAACCCTGAAAAATTTTTCACTATTCATAGAGATGTTGAGATCGACGGGGCAGTAAGGAGTAATGTTCTAATGGGCTTGGTCGGGATTCATGTAGTGCGAAAAACAAGGAATCATCCTGAATTCATTTGGACCACATTTGAACACAAGGAAAACGCTCCTGATTGTGCTGATGTTCCTAACCTATCAAATTTTGAAAAATCAGGTAAATGGACATTTTTCAACCCAATGTCCTTTCAGAAAGTGAATACTTACTTCCCTGGTAAACCTACTCAAGTCTGTAGAGAAACACCCTATGGGGTTGGTGTTTTAACGAAAACTGAAGTAGCTAAAGATATAAAAGCGCTTAACGAGGCAATGTCAGATTATTACCAATCACGTAAATCTGTTTGGTCTAACTACTTCCTTGTGGGCACATCTTGGACAGTCTCAAACGAGAGTGATTTAAATAAAGGAGAGGTGCCTCCCTCTTGGAAAAATGAAATAGGGGGTTCGAAGTTATTATCAAACAGTACAATGGAGACCTATGTCCAAAACCCTCAATGGTTTGCTTTAGTGCATCCTAAAGAAGATAGGGGCTGTTTTGCTTGTCATAAATATGACCCTTTAACAAAGAAAGCCTTACATTTAAGCCATATGTTTAATGCGGCCCAAGATTACGGTCAGTGTTTTCTTTAAGGCTTGATTTAGAACCTAAAAATTGAAACTTCCTAACAAAGAGTGATCGGCTTTCCACTTTTATGATCTTACCCTTTCAGATTAAAAGGTTTTATAGAAATTAACATTAATTAAACCGCATAATAACATTTCACAGCTCAACACAATTCGTTGGATTTATAATTATAAAGAGTTAAGTATGCGCTCCAGACACCCTTGGTTAGACCGCTTATTCAGTCCCCACCCTCAATGGGTCTATAAGACTGGTGTTATGTTATTGGCCCTGTTGTTTAGCTTATTGGCTTCATTAGCAACCAGTCTTTATCAAGTTCATAATGAAATTAAGCATGACGTCGACTACCTCGATCAAATCGTTTCTGTTGCGATTAAATATGGGCTTGAAAAACCCATTCTTTCTGAAGCCAGCGTCGCTAGCGGTGAATGCTCCACTGACACTATAGAGCAGTTAGAGAAGCTTTATGTGTCGCATCTACTTATGTCGATACCCATCGTTAATCTTGATAAGCAGAAACCTTATACCTATTGCTCTCCTTTCGGCGTTGAGCAATTTGAACAACGTAATTTTAAGAACTTACTCAGTACACAATTAAAAGGGGAAATGTGGCGTTTAGCGATTTATTCTCTCTCCACAACCCCAAAACATCCCCCCTATTTATACGGTTCGAATGGACAATATGGCTTCCTCTTTCCATTACGCACGGAATACCTTTTTCTTGAAAATGATTTAGACCATCAACGCTCTATTCGTTTATCTTTACCAAAAGAAAATTACACTATCCTTGAAATAGGCAGTTTGCCCAATGCTGATCGCCTGTACTCGAACTCAGTTGCTTCAAACTATCTTCCTCTTACCTTTGAATCCTCCGTCTCTGCCTCACGAGTGCTTTCGAAGTTTAAGCAAAACTTGTGGCCGGTCACCACTTTACTCTTTATGATTTCACTCACCATTCTTTGGTTATGTGTTTCCTATTGGCACGCAAAAAAAGAAATTGCTCTTCAAAAAGCGGTTCGAGACGCCCAGTTTTTCCCCTATTATCAACCCATTGTAGACGCACAAACAGGTAAAATGCTCGGTGTCGAAGCTTTACTCCGATGGATTCCCTCTGATGGCCGCGTCATAGAACCAAGCAAGTTCATCCATTATCTAGAGCAAAGTGGGGATATCATTCCAACAACAGAAAATCTCATTACAACCATTTACCGCGACTTATCGTCTTTGATGAGTCAAAACGCTGAGTTTTATTGCAGTGTCAACATCACTCCTCTGCACCTACAAAATGACGATTTTTACCACTATTTAAAGCGGTTTCAGCACGACTACTCAAAACTGACGCTTGAATTGACAGAACGCCAACCGATTGAAAATTTGGCGTTTGCCAGTCAGCGCCTCGCCTTACTCAAAACATTAGGACTTAAAATAAGCCTTGATGATGCAGGTACCGGTTATGGCGGAAACTCCTATTTGCATTATTTCGATATTGACACTATCAAAATAGACAAAATGTTTACACGCTCCATTGATGAAGGAAAATCCGCTGTTCTCGATGGGTATATTAAAATGGCTAAGCAGTTAGAAATGAATCTAGTAGCGGAAGGGGTTGAAAATAAGCTTGAAGCTAACGGGCTTTTATTAAGAGGCGTCTTTCAACATCAAGGTTACTATTACGCTAAACCTATGTCGATTGAAGATCTCCATCGCTGGGCTTTAGATTATGGTTATACTCACGAGCGGGTTAGTGAGGCGCTCAGCTAAAAACATCACGGAGCTTACCTTAGTCAACAACGAAAAGATGCTCTTACTAATACTCGTGGTTTAGCCTATTTGAGTCCATAAAACGAACACGTCGGGAGTAAAGAAGATAACCACACTCTTTACTCATTTGTGGCCTCACTTACTTAAAGTGGTCCACCAAGGTCCCCTTGTGGGATAACGAACCATTCCCGCCTTACACATCAGAACATGTACGTCAGAAAACCCTTTTGGCCCGTTCTTTCACGATAGGTCGAAAACCAAGTCCCTTGTGCGTTGCTGATGCTTTCAAACATTGTCATCCCCATTGATGTTGATTCATACTGACTACGTTGATATCGCAGTCTTTGAAATCAAAGTCGAAAAACACATTCGTCGGCTTATTATTCCATCTGCATACCAACACCTGCATCACCGTAAGAGTGGCTGCCTTCACTATTGCAAAAAGCGCCGCAGATGGGCGCAGGCCTGCGTAATATGCCTAAAAAGTTCAGGAGCCTTATCTGGGGCGACGTCCAAGGCTGTTTTTCTACTCAATTAAGCATGCTGGTTGAGTGGTTAAACAGAGTTACTTGGGAATACCAGACACCACACCCTTTGGGTGTGCGTATTCTACTACAAGAATACACAAGCCAGTTTGTAGCACGGCTCTTGAGAGAGAGCCCATTGTTTTGTTCTTTTAAAAGAGCAAAACAATGTCCTTAAAAGGAGTTTGAATAATGCAAATTGTATACGGATATTGTCGTGAAGATGAGGCGGGGAGTTTATTGGACCGCTTTGTTGAACAAGGGGATTTTGTCAGCTTCAAAGAACTGGGCTCAGTCGGGCGTGAATACATGGCATTTGCTGCTTTGTTGCCTTTTACTGACCGCCTCCCCTTTCCTTTCTATTGGAAGGGTGTTCATTTCGTTTCGGTTCAAAAACACACTCAATCGGTCCGTCAACTCACGCCACCACCATCAAAAAATGCTCGCAAAAAACATTATCGTAAACTCAAGAACACGATCATGACCCCTCAAAATTGGAAACAACACGTCTGTCGCAATCGCGGTTTGAAGTCTGTAAACGCTTCCTTGTTGCCTTTAATGTAATCGAGAAGAACCATGGGGCTCAACGGCAACACCTTCACTCATGCGGCCCAAAGCCTTCCCCAAAATATGGGGAACTAACAACGTCCATTTTTCAACCCACCAGATGCACGACACCCCTTTTGATAAAAGCGGTGCGATGTCGTGCCTCTTTTATTTACATTTAAAGGTAACCACATGAAAGATAAAACCTCACGCTTCAACCTTCCTCTTACGTATTGGCGTCACTTTTGTACGCTACTGGCCGTCTACTTTGCCTGTGCGTCACCCGCTTACGCCGATGACCTTTTTGCCAGTGGTAAAGATACCGTGACCAACACGGTAGGGACGGGGTCTTCTGGCGAGTTCTACATTCTGGTGGCAGGCCTGATTGGCGGCATCATCGTGGGCATCATGCAAAAGAACTGGGTGGGTGGCATCATCGGCTTTTTCGTTGGCGTGGTGTTCTGGGAAGTTGGTAAAGGGTTTGTAGGCTTATAAACCACATAAGGAGAGCGCGAAACTATTCGCCCTATTTCACTATGGATCATCAAGACAAACAAACCCTCTTCGCTTTTCCAAACTACTTACAAACCGACGTCAAAATAGTCGGATTTCCAATCGATGAAATACTCCCTTCTATCTTGTTGTTTTTGATGTTGTTCAACATCAATCGGTTGGTCGCGGTCGCCGTGTGTATCGGCTTTTTCCTCACCATTCGCAGCTTAAAAGTCCGACACGGCCCCAAATTCATCATTCACTTCATCCACTGGTATGGGGATGACACAGCGAATAAAACCATTTTTAAACGCACGCCCCCAGCCACAAAAAAATATTGGATTTACTGATGCTCAATGAACATAACGGCGAGGCGCTTAAAGCGGCTCGCTTTATCAATTACGTCCTCACCGCGGTGGTGTTGATCACCGCCTTAGGAACCGCTGGGTTGAGTTTTGCTTTATTAAGCCAAAACCAAGCGGAAAAGCGCACCTTCGTGCCACCTCATATCGACCGAGCGTTTACGATCTCAAGCGATGCGGTTGATGAAGCGTATCTTTCTATGATGGCCGATTGGTGGATACACCTAAAATTTAATGTCACGCCCTCTAACGTTAAACGTCAATTCAACTTACTCATTACCTACGTGCCGCCTAAATACTGGAGTGGCTTACAAGACAAGTTGATGCGAGAAGCCGAATTTATCATCGAGAACGACGTCACCAGTTTTTTTGAAGTTGACACGCTGTCTATCAACCTGAATGAAATGAAAATACGGGTCAAAGGCACGCTCAACAAAACCATCGCGGGGCGCACACTTGACCCTGAGCCCGTGACGTATCTACTCCAAGCCGATTACTCAAGTGGCTTGATTGAACTTCACACCATCGCCCAAGAGATACCGTTATGAAAATACGCTTGATTTATGCTTTTTTTGGTTTGTTGTTACCCATCATGAGCCACGCCCATACGATTGACGCAAAGACCTACTATTTTGAGCAAAATGATACCATTGTGTTGCCCTTATCCTCGGTCAACACCAACCGTTTAGTAGTGAAAGACGACAAGATATTAAACCTTCATTGCCCTAGAGGGTTTTGTCTCGCTAAAGCCAATCAACGAGACCAATCGGGCTCTATTACCGTCAAACTCAACATCGCCTTGCCTTTTACCGCGCACGTCACCACAGAGAAAGGTCAAAATTTCTCGCTTTTTATCAACCCTAAAGCCGTCCCTGCGGTGGTGAATGAGTTTATTCCGCTTCGCTCTACTGCAGAGAAAAGTGTCTTTGAAAAAGATCTCGAATACCCTTTGGCCTTGGGGCAACTCACCAAACAAATGATACATTGGCAGCGTTCAAAGACGCCTATCCCAGGGTTTCGTGTCCATCCGATTGACCCCGAAACCCTCCCCAAAGACACGTCGCCACTGGCCATTATTCCGCAGACCCTTTTTGTAGGCCGCCCCTTCTCAGGGCTTATTTATCAAGTTAAAAACCAATCCAATGACACCGTCACTCTGACCGAAGCGCAATTTTACAGTTACGCCAGTCGGAGCGCCTCACTTGACCGTTATACCTTACCCCCAGGTGAATCTACACATCTGTACATCATCACAGGAGGTCGCGAATGAAACGATTGAAACAGTGGCTTTTTAGAGAGTCAGACTTAGAGGATGGAGTGCTCGCCAATGACCAAAGTAAGCAGCGTAACCAAATACTCAGCCTGTTAGCCGTTGCGCTCTTAGTCGCAGTTTTTTTTGCGTTTAAAGCCTTTAAACAACCTCGAACCTCGCTAGATACTGCGAAAGAAGTCGTTGAGTCAGCCCCCAATTTTGGGGAAATCATTACTGATGATTTTACCGACAAAGACAACCGCTCAGCCTTGACCTTACAAGGTCAAGACATTGAAGACGTCAAAGAAAAGATGGAAAACCTCAATCGAGACGTCGATCGTTTGATGACGAGCAACGAAAATACGATTTCGCAAATGAAGAAAGAGAACGAGATCTTACGCGAGGAATTACGCCAACATCAAGAAGCGCAGCGCACCATCGCCTTGCCATCAACCCAATCGCTATCCTCAAAGGAAGCCGGTCACCTCACCGTCATGGGAGAGCCTGCGCCGTTTGGCTCGCGCCCACTTCCTCCCAAACCTTTACCCTCTTACGCCACCAATGATCTGCAAAAAGAGAGCTTTCAATACAGCAAAGCCGATAAGGCCTCGTTTGATGACCAAGGGCAAGCGTTTGACTCGTTTGATTTTTTTTGGACAGCCTCCTCAGAGTCAGCGTACCAACGAACCGTCGACAATTACGTCCCGTCGGGCACCTTTGTGACCGCCAAAATCACCGGTGGCGCCGATGCCAATGCCGGGGCGTTCGGCCAAAGTGATACCGCCCCCATCGTGTTTCAAACCGTGCATGAAGGCGTGTTGCCCAATGGAGAAAAGAGCCACCTCAAAGACTGCACCATCATTGGGAGCGTGTACGGTGACCTTTCTTCCAATCGCGGCGTGGCGCGCACTCACACCCTCAGCTGCATTCGGGACGGTCGAATTTTAGATATCCCCGTTCAAGGCACCGTCTTTAACTTTGGGCGCAATGGCATCCGTGGCACCTCGATTTTACGTAACGGCAAAATCGTCCAAATGGCGGGGATCTCAGGCATCTTAACAGGACTGGGTGAGACCGGGGCGGGCTTGGCCAGCACCACCTCAACCTCAGCGCTTGGCTCAACGTCGAGCCTCAACAGCAAGGATGTGGGATTAAGTTTATTGGGCAATGCCACCTCGGACGTGGGGAGTAAGCTTTCGGATTACTACATTGCCTTAGCCGAGTTATATCACCCCTTCATCGAAATCAATCCAGGGGGCATCGTGAATATCGTCTTTACGAAAGGGTTCCCTCTGGATGATGAGGAAGCGATCAAACGCTATGTTGATCATCAGACAAAAGAGCAAGAGCAAGCAAAACCAGACACCCTTTTAGAAACCATCACACTCAACCCTCTCGCGGCAGAAGTTAACCAACAATTAAATTAAGGTCGGCTTTTATGACTATCAAACTTTTCACAGCGCTGCTTATTAGCCTACTAGCAGGTTGCTCTGCGGGCTTTCAAGATGAATTTAGTTGCCAAAAAATCGGCGGTATACCCGGCTGCGCCAGCATGGATGACATTCGCAACATCTCGACACACCCAACAACACAACAAGTCGCCGAGGCTAACGTCCTGGCTTCCCACCCTTTTGCCTTACTGCCAAGACGCACCCGTGAAGGCCATCCTATTCGAACCCAAGACACGGTTAGGAAGGTGGTGATTTTTCCCTTTACTTCGGATGACACCACCACTTACCTCGACACAATGGATATTTACATTGTGTTAGACGAGTCTACCTGGACAGGTCGCCCTGTTCAGGCTATCAAGAAGGATTAACGCCATGGGCGTCTCAAAAGATTTAAAGGGTTTTTATCAAGAAGCCAAACGTGAATATAACCACCTTCATTCTGAACTGCCTTACCGCACTTTTGATGCGCAGCACAGCCTCTTTCATAACAAAAAGGGCGTAGGATTTGGATTCAAATTGAGCGTCTTAACGGGGGCGAATGACGACATGGTGGAGGCATTTAACCGTCTCATCATGGATTTACCGCCTGGCCATAAATGGGATTACCATTTTTCCATGATGGGCCACAACCACGTGAGTCATTTGATTGAGCAAAATACCGCCTTGAAATCCGCTCGTGCGGGTATTTGCAGTGAATTAGCAAAACAAGAAGCCGATTACGCCAACTTTGCGGCTCACCACGGCTTTTTTCATCGTCAGAAGCATTACTTTGACATCAAAGATTACAGCGCGTGGTTGTTTGTCTCCAGTACGGACGATGTTGATAGTGTGTTGGATTGCAAAGAGGCGCTCACCACGACTTTATCCCAAATTGGACTGGAGCTCACGCCGCTTACCCCCGAAGGCTTAATCAACTACGTCGAAGGCATTCTCAATTTTGACCCCACACAAACCGCCCCTCGCGGATCTGACTACGCACCAGAAGCGTTGATCTACAAACAAGTCCTCTCTCCTGATACCGAGTTTTTAACTCGCCGACATTACACCGACGTTCGCTTTAGTAACCGCCAACATCAAACGGTGACCTCGCGGATCATTTCATTGGGTTTACGCAGTACACCTCGAACTTTCCGCCTTTACGCCTTGCCCGATTGTTTTGCGTCCTTAAAGAGCGTGGCCAAAAATGTGCAATGTCCACACCTCATGACCCTCAATTTTCGCCATCAAGAATCGGGCAGTTTTGCGACCAAAAATGGCGGACGCCTTGGAGAGCTGGAAAAAACACTCAAGTCCCCGATGGCATTTTTCTTCCCTCAAGCGAAGAAAGAGCAGAGCGAACGCGAGCAAATTCGAGATGAAATGTCGGATGGCATCAACAGCATGGCATACATGCACCTGACGCTGACGTTATTTACCAACAAAAAATCCGAGCGACTGCATCGCACTACTGCCATTAACGCCTTTCGCTCTGGCGGGATTGATTTACAAACCGTCTCGATGCTGCAAAGCCAAGCGCTCATGACGACCTTACCGTTCATGATGACCGATGGGTTTTGGGCCGATTGCGACCGTGCTGGACGCATTCAAACCGTAAAAACCGGCAATGTGGCCAACCTCTTGCCTCTTGTGATGGACGTAAAGAATTTCAGTGGCGGCATGATGCTTCCCACCATGCGCCAACAAGCCTTTTGGTTTAATCCGTTTAATTGTGGCTCAGATAACTACAACATCGCCCTGACCGGAGGCTCCGGGGCAGGAAAATCCTTCTTTGTGCAAAAGCTCGCCGAAACCCTCTTTGCCATGAACGGTAAAATCTGGGCGTTAGATAAAGGAAAGAGCTTTAAAAAGCTCACCTTGATGCTTGGCGGCCGCTACATGACGGCTGAGAAGATTTACCTCAATCCATTCACTCATCTGGAACGCATTGCCATGGGGGATGACTATACCGATGAAAAAGGCGAACAGGTCAACCCTCTCAAGGAAACGCTGCACACCATCACCGGACTCTTTGCGACCATGGCCTGCCCCACACACGAAATGGGAGATTTTGAAAAATCGGTCCTCGGTGATTGCATCATTGCGGCTTGGCAGGCACACAAAAGCGAGACGTTGGTTGACCATGTGCAAGAAGCGCTGTTTGCGGCGGCCGAAAAACAAGGCGGTGATCGCCGCCTTTCTGATATCGCCATGCAACTGAATAAATACCGCTCAGAGGGGATCTACGGTGACACCTTCAATAAACCGTCCATGCTGGATCCCAATGTCCACTTTACCACCATTGAACTCGACGGATTTCCCTCGGACATCATGCGACCGGTGATTTTTGCGCTGATGTCGAGCATCACTCAGCAGATGTACCTTTCAGGCTCTCGTTCAACGCCGAAGATGTGCATCATTGAAGAGGCGTGGTCTCTGATGGCTGGCTCTAATGCACAGGCACAAGAATTCATCAATACCGGTTATCGCACCGCCCGAAAATTTGGGGGTTCGTTTTGCACCGTGACGCAAGGGATTGAGGATTTTTACAGCACACCTGAAGCGCTCGCTGCGTTCAATAACTCCGACATTCACATCACTCTGCGTCAAGGCAGTGGATTGGCGAAATTCATCAAAGACAATCCTTCACACTTTTCACCCTATGAGCAATTTGTCATCAAGAGTTTTGAAAAGTCCTCCATCGCCGGTTACAGCTCTGTCATGCTAAAAACCGGTGATGTAACGACCTTTCATCGCTTGTTTGCCGATCCTTTTACTCGTGCGTGCCTTTCGACAGAGCCGCATGAGTTTGAGTACTGTGAAACCTTGATGAACCAAGGCGTCCCACTCATGGATGCGGTCAATCAAACCGCAGAGCATTTTTACGGACCAGAAATTGAGATCTTCAACACCCTCATCTATGGTAAGGAGGCCAAATGAAATCCATCCGTCACACACGTCTTGTCGGTGCCCTGTTTGCCATAGTGTTGATGATGTTCACGCTGATGGCCGTCAAGCTCAACACCGCCCCTCAAATCGTGGTCTTCGATATCGAACAAACGTTAGCGCAATATCAAGACCAACTCATTGAAGCCAACCTCAGCGATCAGGAGCACAGCGCGCAATTGGCGACCTTTGATACGGAACTCAGGCGGCTCTTGAAAGAATACGCGCAAGCGCACCATCTCGTGATTATCGTGCCAGGCGCGCTCATCAGCGGCGCACCGGATAGAACCACCGAGATCCAACATTACGTTATTGAGGCGCTTAAAAAGGAGTCATGATCTTATGATTGTTCACGGGCATTCATTCATCAAACCAACAGCACTCTCAAAGGTGCTCGGTCTCACTTTACTTGCCATCGCCCCCACCGCTCTTAGTCAACAATTTGGGCGTCAAGGCGAACTTTTCCCTATTGCAGAGGTAGACATGTTGCAATGGATTAACAGCAGATTGACACACTTAGAAGCCACGGGAGAAACCGCAAAGATGCAACAGCAGTTTGTGGAGAACGTAGAAAATAACGTGCGAAGACCCCCTCCCGTTAAAGGGTTGACCGCCACCACCGCGCCCAACACCTTTTACATCGACCCATCATTAAAGCTGGCCACCGATATCAAAGATGCACAAGGTAACCTCCTTTATGCTAAAGGCCTCGTCATCAACCCTTTTGATACCGACACTTGGCCAGTCGACATTCCCAAACAATCATTCGATTACTCGTATGTGATTGTCTTTCTTGATGGTGACGACCCAAGCCAGCGCGCTTGGGCTAAACAATACCGCGCAGATAAGCCGATAAAATGGACCCTCACCAACGGCAGTCCAGAAGACGTCGCCACGGAGTTTGACGCCCGAATTTATTTTGACCAACAAGGTCACTACAGCCGTCAATTTCAACTCTCACACATTCCCGCTCTGATTGAACAAGACGGAGCGCGGTGGAAGATCACAGAGATCGATGTGACGCCGTTCACCACCATAAACAAGAGTGCGACGAACACAAAATAAGGAGAAAGACCTTGAGATCCCATGGGTTATTACTGCTTGGTTTGTTCCTATTTCCTTGGCAAACCCAAGCTCAATCCGCCGCTTGTACGGGGCATTTCTTAAATCCATTGTCTGATATTTGTTGGGACTGCCTATTTCCTATGACACTGGGCAGTGTGCCTCTCATTAGCTCGACATACCCTGACACCGCCAACCCAAGCATGCCGATCTCCTATTGTCCTAAACCCCCGCCCATTTTTATGCAAATTGGCTTAAATATTGGGTATTGGGAGCCGTATTCCTTGGTGGACGTGACGCGAGTCCCTTATTGCATGGTCAACATGGGGATGCAGTTGAGTAATGACAATAGCCAACAAATAGGAGGCTCGCAGCACGACTCAAGCAGCAAAACCAGCGGCAATGCTTTTTATCACGTGCATTGGTACAAATATCCGGTGATTTACTGGCTACAACTGATGCAGTCGGCCGCCTGCATGGCCACGGATAATTTCGATGTGGCCTACCTCACCGAGCTTGACCCGTTTTGGGATGATGATGAGATGTCGTTCATTCTTAACCCCGAAGCCATTTTGTTTGGCCACCCCATCACGCAGCTCTCTTGCATCACCGAAGCCATGGCGACCACCACCGGGCGCGTTTTGCCTTTTGATGCGCTTTTTTGGTGTTTAGGCTCACAAGGCAGCGTCTACCCATTAACCGGTAATAGCGCTTACTCTCATACCGGCCCTCAAGTTGGCACACTGATGTTAGAGCGTTTTAATTTTAAAATGCACAGGCAAGGCATTGTGTGGGAAACCCGGGGCGAAGATGGCGCAATCTGTTACCAATGGCCAGAGCCTATCTTGCCGAAAAGTCGCTATCGCTATCAATTGTCGGCACCGATTGGTGATGCCGCTCATTGTTATCCCTATGGCACCACCTCGTCACTTTGGGAGCAAGGTAAAGACAACCCAACCACCGGCGGTAACTTTGGTTTTGTGAACTGGCGAAAACGTAATTGCGTATTTTTATAAGGAAATGAGACGATGTCATTTAGCCCAAGAGCCTCATGGCTGTTACTTATTCTGCTGGTTAGCCCTCTCTCAACAGCCGAGAAGGGTTACTCTCAAGAAGAGCTCAAAGCGCTTGCCAAGCAAGAGCAGACCATTGCAGCGCCAACCAATCACAGTGAACTGACCACCTTTCTTGAACGAGGTCAGCAACATAAGCAAGAAGCGTTGTCGATGAATCAACACCTCGATAACGTGTTGCAAGACTCGCCACTGGCGAGTGTTCTTGGGGTGCCTCAGGAAAATCCAAACAAAAAGGCGCAAGGTGTGATGGTGTTTGTGTCGCTTTCCATGCCAGATAACGCGCTTAGACAGCTACTCAAACAAAGTCAGCAATATCAGGTTCCTCTCGTGATACGTGGGGTACTGCCAGAAGGCATGGTACCGACAGCCTCTCGAATACTGAGTTTGTTAGAAGCGGACGACGAAGAAATGGCCATTGATAGCGGTTTTGCCATCAGTCCACAGTGGTTTCGTCAATTTAACATCACCCACGTCCCCGTGTTTGTGGCCATTGGAGAAGCGTGCAATGAAGCGTCTTGCCCGCAAAGTGATTACGACATGGTTCACGGCAACCTCTCCCTTCCTAACGCATTAACGATTTTAAGCCAAGGCGATGTAGGACACATCGCCAAACAAGTGCTCAATAGGAGTTCCCCTTGAATTCGCCCTTTTCACTACTTTTTGTTTTTCTCTCTTTCAGCGCTGCTCTCTTACTCTCCCTTCATACCCTTGCCGCCCCTCAAGAAAACACATTCTACGACAACGTGGAGTGGGCGAAAAACACCCCGAACGAGGCTTACAATGACTCAGAAATGACGCTTAACCTGTCAGACTTCTGCAGCGACAATAATCCAGGGTGTGAAAGCAAAATCCGACAGCCTGATGAAGCCGGGATGACTGATGCACAAATCACAAACCAATCCACGTCGGAGTTTGGCAACAACGAACACGCTCAAGCGATACAAGAGGGGTTTGACAATAATAGTGCCACCATTAACCCCAATGATGACACGTATCGATTCGCCACCCTTGGCATTGAGAACGCCTATGAAATCAGTCATGGTCAGTCTAATCAGTACGTGGATTGTGACAACGCCACGCAATGCGTCATTGATAACATCGCAAAGCAATGCTACCGACCAACTCACAACCCGGTCCCGTGTGACAAAGTCCCCGTCGCCTCCGTGAGCCTTAGTGAAGTGATCTACCGCTGCCCATCCGGCTGGACAAAGCAAGGGGATAATTGCCAACGCCCTCTCTCACAATGCCGACACGATAATCACAATTACGTGAGGCAAACGGGGGGAACAAGAGGGTTTACAGGGTCAGATACCACGTATTTCTGGGATGGGAAGGTTGTCTCTCCCAACCAAGGCTACACGCTTGGCGATTTAAAACAGACCGACCACATTGTCTGGAAAAGTAACGAATCCTGGTATAAACGCTACCAGATTTGTCGCCCCACCACACAAACGAAAAAAGTCACCTTGAGCTGCTCAAACGGATTCTCCTTATCCGGAGGGAACTGCATCAAGAACAACATTACTTGGCGAACAGAATGCAACCTGATGAACTCATGCAAGATCACTCGCCAGCAATGCATTGAAGGTCGAGCCACCCGCATCATTAATGGCATACCGACCACGCTTGATTGCTGGAAGTATCGGGTTGAGCACCAATGCACTCGACCCAATACGTGCAACGTCCTGCCCGCCGATTGCACCACGACGTCAACCCATTGCAGCCTCCAGCAAAACGGTGTGTGCATTGAGGAGAAAGTCAATAAATCCTGCCCACAGCGGCGCTGCAGTGCCACCCAATTAATCTGTGGAGAAGAGAGCTTTTGTCTGGATGGCGATTGCTTTGAAGCCATGGCGACCACTTCAAACCGCTTTAATGAAAGCACCTCAGCCTTAGCCGCGCTCGCAGAAGCCGCTGACGGTATGGGTAACCCACCGAAGATATTTACAGGCAAAGGCATGAAGTGCACAGACGCCGCTTTTGGTTTTGCCGACTGCTGTAAAGACGGCGGTTGGGGCACGAGTATTGGCATAGCCCAATGCAATGATGAAGAGAAAGCGCTCGGTCAAGCCAAAGAGCAAGGCATTACGATAGCCCTTGGCCGTTATTGCGCAGAAAAGGTCTTAGGCGCGTGTATCCGGGAAAAGAAGACCTACTGCGTCTTTGATAGCAAATTGGCGCGCATCATCCAAGAGCAAGGCTCGAAAGGTCAACTTGGCATCAGTCTGGGAACCGCCAAACACCCCATTTGCGGCGCCCTTACCCCCGAGCAGCTTCAAGACATAGATTTTGAACGCCTCGACTTTTCGGACTTCTACGACGACATGCACGGCAACACCAACCTGCCTTCGGCCACAGAAATCCAAGAGCGATTACACAGCGCTTATCGCCATTAACTTAATCAATGATGAGGACATGATATGGATCCCCTACTCCCTTTACTTGTGGCCACCCTGTCGACAACCGGGTTTGCCATCACCCTTATTCGGCATCTTCTGTTCAAACGAAAACTCCATCAGCTCAAGCAAGAAATGATGAGGCACCAACAACAGCGTGGCATTGATGAAGCACTTTGGACGTTATTTCACACGCGCACCCACAAGATGCTGAGTTTCTGGCAATAATGAGGTCACACCATGAAGGACTTATCCACAAAAACGGTGAACAACTCAATTAACCGATTAACAATCAAATCCCTACCGTTAATGTTGTTGGCTTTATTGGCCTTTCACAGTATCGCCGATGAGCCCCCCAAGGGGTGGCGCTGGTATAACGAGACCAAAGCGCCCAAAGTCCCTCCCAAAGAGGAGGAGAGCCTCCCCCCCAACAGCGTCTCTACCGTGATGAGCGCCACCGAGCAGATGCAATGGTTCCACCGCGCGTTTGATGAAGCGTTAAACGATGCCACCATTAACCCAACCGATGAAGAGAAAAATCTAAAATTGATGAAGCTGAAAAAATTCATCGATGGCAAGACCACGCAAACGGGCATGACCTTCAAAAAGCTCATCAACGAACACCCCGAATACTCGTACACCAAAGACCGCCCCACAGAGCAAGCCGCAAGAGCGACGTACTATCAAGGTATCCAACTCAAAAACGAAGCCACTGTGCGTCAATTGGTACAAGAAGGTTGGGGCCTCTACTTCATCTACGAAGGGCAAGACGCCTTATCTCAAACCCTAGCACCCTCAATCCAAGACTTTGCCCACCGGTACCACATCGAACTGGTCGGGATCAGCAAAGACGGTCAGACCTTTGAGACGATTAATGAAAACCGTATTGATAAGACAGGGCGTGTACAGGTGCGCTACACACCGGCTTTAATGCTGGCCAATATCCACACCAAAGCACTCAAGCCCCTCGCCTACGGCTTCATTTCACAAAAAGACTTGCTCTCTCGCTTTCACAACGTCGCGACCAATTACCAAGACAGCGACTTTTAACTTAAGGACGCCCCGATGAACGCTTTTATCCGCACGTTATTGTTGAGTACGCTGATGACGCTCGCCTCAACCTCCCTCACTCAAGCGCAACCCCCTCATGCGATGACAGGCCAATACGCCTTGGTGTTCTTCCATTTTAGTCAGTGCGCTGAGTGTCACCACTTTGCCCCAACCATGAAGCGGCTAGAGCAAACTACTCAACTACCTGTGTACGATTTCTCCTTTGACGGACAACCCATCCCCGGTTACGCGACGCCTATCCCGACCAACTCTGACATCACCGCTGCGTTTTTTGGGGATCTCAAAAACGCCATTACGCCCGCCACGTTCTTAATCAACGTCAGCAATGGTAAGTACGTGCGTTTGAGTGAAGGCAATGTTCCATACACTGAGCTGCTTAAGAGCTACCAAGCCTTGCGCGCCGATGTGGCCATCATGGAGAGTTTACAATGACGCGACCTACCCTCCTGGCTCTCTTAATGAGTCTTTCATGTTCACTTCATGCCGGCGGCTTGGGCGACGCCATGAACAGCTTTTGGGATGACAGCAGTTTTAACAGCAACATCACGAACCCAAGTGCCTATCAGGGTCAATCCGCCACCTACTATAATGCGGGCAGTTTGTTTGCTCGCACCAACATCAAAAACATTCAACTGGCCGCCATCACCTTGCCTTCTGTCAGCGCAGGGTGCGGTGGCATTGACGCCTTTATGGGCGGCTTTTCTCATATTAACTCTGACCAACTGGTGGCTTTTGGTAAAGCCGTCATTGCCAACGCCGTGCCTTTCGCGGTGGATTTAGCGCTGCAAACTTGGGCGCCGAGCATCAAAGAGAATCGGGACAAACTGCAAGCCATTGCTGATCAGTTCCTCACCACCTCGATGAACTCTTGCCAAGTAGCGCAATCGGCGGTCTCTGGTTTAGCGGCCTTTACCGATGGGGAAGCCAAGCGACATGCCTGCGCCACCCTAGGCACGCAAAGCAACGCTTTCGCTGATTGGTTAGAAGCGCAACACGAATGTCGCAACGTCCGTACCAACCAGAGCACACTGGCTAGCAACACCGATGACGCCACGGCGCACGCAGTGAAAGTGAACTTAAATGTGGTGTGGGATGCGCTCATGAAAAGCGCTTACCTTCAAGACAATCAAGAGGTCGCCGAGTTTATCGTAAGCCTCACTGGCACCGTCATTTACGACGCGCAGGGGACGCCAAGCTACATTCCGGCCATGTTAGTGGGTAACGACACCGCCATTAACGCCCTTTTGACCGGAGGGGATTTGGAGGTGTATCGATGCGACAACACCGAGACCTGCCTTTCGATGAGCCTAAGCGCCATCAGCCTAAATGAAAGCCAAGCCTTTAACGCCAAAGTGCGCCACACCGTCGATACGCTCTATGCCTACTTACAATCTGACCAACCTATCACCGACTCAGAGAAGAGCTTTGTTGAACTCAGTGACATTCCTATCTTAGCAATGCTCATTGATGATGCGCACCTCAACCTACAACCAGAAAGCCATTTATACGCTCAAAATATTGCCGCCGATCTCTTGCATGCCTATCTCAACAACATGCTGATGATCGTCAATCAATCCATGACCAACCTCGCTTCGGTTAACCCAACCGACGTCAATCGCACTCTCGAAGGCATCAACAGTGCAAGGGATTACTTACAAACCATTCGAGACCGTCACAAAACAAAATTGAACGCGTACTTAGCCCTCACTGAGCGCTTAAAACGCAAACGAAAGCTCCTTAGCCAATCGGCAAGTGACGCTACCCTATCGAACCTCACCTTTGGCCATTAAAGGAGATCCCCAATGACCTTAGACTTTTATCTCTATGGCGCAGGCCCTCAATTACAACGAGCCTTGAACGCCGTCGCCACTTTTTTTACCACCAACACCTTTGGCTCGTTAATCGAAATCGCCTTACAACTGGCCTTTATCATCAGTGCCACCCTATTTTTTGTGTCTCGAGACGCGAAACATGTGATGCGTTTTATGTTCATTTACTTGGCTATCCCCACTTTTCTTATCAGCATGAAAGCCACCGTCCATATCAATGACGCGCAAAATCCTATGCGCATTTATTACGTGAATAACGTGCCTTACATCGTCGCAATACCCGGTTGGGCGGCCACCACGTTCATGCACGGCTTAACCGAAGGCATTGAAATCGTCTTTAGCAGTACAGAGGATGAAAGCTACAGCTCCTCAGGCATGGTGTTTGGTTCGAATTTATACACGTTGCTTCGTAGCGCCAACGCCGAAACCATTGATCTGCAACGCTATTGGAAAGACTTTTATCACAACTGCATCGTCGGAGACATTCGAATTAACAAAAAATACACCATGCAAAACATCCTGCAAGCACCGGATTTGCTGGGTTTTCTCGCCACAAAATCGATGTCCCCCATTCGTGGGCTCTATAACCCCCAGGGTCAATACAGAACCTGCCGCGACGCGTTTCCTGAACTCACTCAACAATTTGATGAAGAGGCCAATCAAACCATGAATAAACTGGGCGCGTATATCTTGGGACGAGAGAGCAACATCCAATCAACGTTCTTAAGAAACGCCATCGAGAATAGTCACCAAGATTTAATTGGGGTCAGTAACAACGCGGTCGATATTTTAAAACAGAACATGGTCATCAACATGACGCGATGGAACATCGAAAACACGCACCGAGGTATCGCGGCCAACTACGCCTACACCGCCAACCAAATGCAAACCACCACCATGTGGGCCAACATTGGGCTGCAAGCCAAAGAGTTCATTCCAATGATGCACTCGATAGGAGTGATTTTGTTTGTCTGCTTTGGGGCGATCATTGCCATCATTGCCTTGCTGCCACATATGGCGCTGCCTGTCCTTAAAAACTACGTTGGCAGTTTTTTCTATCTGGCCACTTGGCCTATGATATTCACCATCCTCAACGCTATAATGATGTGGTTCTTAGAAGGGGCGACCCAGGGCGCGACACAAGGGTTACGCGGCATTACCCTCTCGAACATGAGCGGCATTGATTACGTCAACACGCGTTACGCCTCCATTACCGGATACTTGATGATGTCCACCCCCGCGATTGCTTTGGCGTTAACCAAGGGCGCAGCGGCCATGATGAGCAGCTTAAACTACCAACTGGCGGGGATGATAAACCAAACCAATGCCCGTACGTCGGCAGCGGCCTCAAGCGGTGACATCAGCCACGGTAATACGCAAATGCAGACCCACACGTTTAATAACGTCAATGGCAATAAGTTTGATACGTCGACATTGCTGAAACAACACGGCAGTACCACTCAAAGCGAAGACGGTATGCTTTCAACGCAATACGGTGATAGAACGGTGTATGACACTAGCCCTACCGCGTCGAATTTCCAGTGGAATGTCGCCAGCTCTAGTCAATACAGTGAAGCGGTGCAAGACTTGCACACTAGCGCTCAATCCAACCTCTCGACACAACAAACGGCCTTGTCACAAAGCACACAAAGTGGCTCTCAATTGATGGCCGATTGGAAAGAGAGTTATTCTTCAACCCAAGGTTACGGTTTAACTCATGGACACGGTGCAACTGCTGCAGCATCAAAAGGCTTAGAGCAGGTCAGCTCCGCCACTGAGCAAGTCAGTGCGGCAACCGGATGGAGCCATGAGAAAGCGAATGCCTTCTTACACTCTGCGTACGGCGGTTATGACGTGAATGCAGGACTGTCAAGCGGCGCTCTCGGTGACGCCGTAGGGTTTAATGGGAGTGTGAACGCGTCCACGGGACAAAAATGGACACAGGAAGACCGCGAAACGCTCAGCAGCATGAGCAACGAGCAACAAAGCCAAATGCAAGCCGCTATCGAATCCTACCGCTCTGGTGCCAACCAAACCATCGATGCGAGCAACCGCCTCACGGCCGACGAACGTAATACGGAGATGGGCACTTACGCCACTGGCTTTACGGCGAACTTTAGTGAGACACAAGGCTTGATAACGTCCACGACACAATCTCAACAAGAGGTCGATACGCTCAGCCAAGTCAACAGCCAAGAGCAACGTCATCTGGCCAGCCTGACTGAGAAACTGGAAAAACCATTCCAAGCGTTTGTTGAAAACGGGCGTACGAAAGACGAATCAGGACTCATACTAACGGGACAGGGCGACGATGCTCGTCAAGATCGCGCTGACTTATGGGAAAAATTTAAAACAACCGACACGTTTAAAGATTTTGTGCTCGCCAGCGTACCCACTCAAGAAGAGCACGAACAAGCCTTTAACCCTGAGCCGACCCAAGCCGAGTGGCAAACGATGGTGGGGGAACAATTTAAAGGCCAGGCTCTAGGTAATACCGGTCAAACGGTGCTGGAGCAGCATCAGAAACGCGGCGGCACAGAGCGTTATTACAACCCCGACAACCACTCACAAATCGTGGATGAAACACGTGAACAATTTGAGGGCACCAGCAAGCGTGTTGAGCCACCATCAACCTTGCAGCCAACAAAGAAGGAGTAGGATCAAACCCATTCTTAATCTATAAATAATGGTTAATTATTGAGCAATCCAAGTGAGATATCAAAACAACCTAGTATTATACACAGTATAAAATGGAGGATTAGTAATGAATAAATGGACCATATTAGGCTTAATCACATGGTGCTCTTTTTCGAGTTTAGCCAATAATCAAATTCCAGAAATTGATCGCCCCATCAGCAGCAAGAACCCTGCTAGTATGGGTTACTACGTTGAGCACTATCAAGATCCCGATAGCCCTGAGTATCGAGATTTATTGATCGGCGTTCGTGTCGCCGCGGATACCATAAATCTTTATACCACGCGCTTAGACGCTCACAATCAACGTATCGATTATTGCTTGCCAATGAAAAGCCAGGTAAACCGCGAAACATTACGGAATTGGAAAACCGAAGAGTTAATGGAGCTGATTAATAACCAAATTGAACGTAATATTAAAAAATACGGTAAACCAGGCATTAACGGGTCTATCGGTTATTACTTAACAATGGGGCTCAAAGAGCAATACCCTTGCCCGGTACAAAAGCAATTTTAAGCTGTTGGTTTACCCTACCAAAGGTTATGTTTGAGTTGACGACAGATATGCTCTTGAGCAATTTAAAGAACTAGAACAAAGAAACTTTCAAGCCAAAAATAGATTTATATAACAAGTCAATTCTGGTCAAATAAAACCTACTTTCTTAACATCTATTCATTAGATTGATTTCGTTTGAACTCAGCAAAGGCTCTAGCGTGAATCAGAACATCTTCGATCCCTTGTTCGTCATTTAACAAGTCAGCAAAAGAACAATTGTAGTCTGGTAATCCCTGAGCCTTATAGTGTGGTTCCGTAATAAGATACTGTTTCCAAGCTTTAGGTACTGAACCTAGCACTTTCTTTTCTGATAACAGAGTTAATATTTCATCTACTTTAACAGGATACTTAAACCATGATATCGGTTTAATTGCAGGTCCTCGCTTATTTGCCACGTAAGGAGGGAGTTGAGATGAAATCAACTCAGATTCTTGAATGAATCGTACTGTCCAATCTGCAATATTTACCAATTCACCATTCGGAGTACGATTGGGGTGATTTTCAATAATCGGCGCAATGTAACCAATCTTAACTTTACGCTCAGAGATATCATTGAAAGCTTTTATTTTTTCTAAAGCTGGCAAAATATCGGTATCGTTAGTTACAAACACAATTTGCTCAAGCTCAGGATCGGTCAGAGCATCAAAAACAGCTTCAACAGCAACATTGACATCACTTTTCTTCTCTTCAAGCTTCCAAACTTTAACTCGACTAGAATCTTTAGGTAATATCTCTTTACCATTTTTATCCAATTCAAAAGCTGGGTATGTAACAGGACCACACTGATACTTTCCTGGAATCTTCTTGATATTAGAACCACAAACAATTTTCAAAGCTTTATGATAAGAACGTTGATCGTTGATCGAATTTGGATCAGAAGCTACATTAGGAAGGATTTCTGCGGTGAAAAACTTTATGGGGTCAATCTCATGTAAGGTAAAATTGTTGCCATGAGAACGAGGTAGAACATACTTTTCAAGTAACTCATGAATATTAAGCCATTTAAAGTGTGTCCCTTTCAGGCAATTGTAGTAAAAACTATAACCATCAATATAAACTCTGGTTTTCATTATTATTTTTCTTAGCTGCAGAAATGAAAAAACCACTCTAAAGAGTGGCAATTTCTCCCAGTATCTGGGGTCAAGCCACACGAGATAATGGGTAGGTAGTAAAGCTATGTTAGTTCTAACGAACAGAAAAATCAACTCATATTGATAGTTTAAATCAAAGGGCAAAACCAATGGTCTGGCTCGAGTGAAAATATGAAAAAGGAATTGGCTATCTAACCTCGCCTTGAAACAAATCAAATCTATCTAATGCGTCTTGAACTGTATATACCGACCATCCTGCGCCTTTAAGCTCTCTAGAGCTCTTGTGATTAATCACCACCGCCACTTTCTGATTATCCCAACACAAGTCAATAGAGACTTCATTTCCCTTTATGTTCTTACTTACGCCAACCTTGCCACAGGGAAGTCGATTCTTTTGACACTTTGATATTAAGCCAACAAGAGCAGGATCGGCATAAAGCATTAGATCTTGGTAGCTGTCAAACGGAGTTACAACGCCCTGCTCTTCCCTTAGCTTGTTGATGGTCAAAGTTGTCTCGTTGCTCACGCACAAGTGACCATGATGAGGCTGTTTCCTGTGACAGTCAGCACACAAGGCTCTAAGGTTCGCCCTCTTGTTGTCTGCCTTGTTCCCGTTAACATGGTGAGTGTGAAGTAGCTTTTTGTGATCTTTTAGGCAAACACTGCAATGTTGACAGGTGTAATTCAGTTCGCTTCTGAAGCTCGATGATATCGATGCCCAATCAGGAGAGTACCCACCACTGTAGTAATCGGCAGTAGAGGTTGGTATTGTCTCGAAGTGGGAACTGTATGACTCAAACAACCTCACGAACGAGAAATTGATAATGAACGATTTCTGCTCCTCGTATGTCTTCTCGGTATAGCCCTCTACATTCAGTTCCTTCATACACATAATGCATGGTGATAAATCAGATTCACCCTTTGAGTCCTGACCTGAGTGAAAAGAACGACCAAAGACCGGAAACTTGCCATCGCTTCGACTTGTCACCACATATCTATTGTGAAAACGCCCTTTTTCGCGCATATCAATTATTGTTTTACACTCTGCGACATGAACACGCCTTGCAGACTTACACTTACCGTTACTAATAACTTCGCTTATGCTTGGCCCCTGGTCGGGTATGTAGAGCATTACCTGATGACCGTCGTAACTTAGTACACCATTTGAGCCGTCAATCTCATCTAACTGAATGTCTTTACCTAGTACCTTGCCTTGAACTAGACCACGAGTAACGCTCTCTAGATTGTCTGAGCGCCTTGTTAAGGTAAAATCAGATCTCACTGCCCCCAACGGGGCAATAGCTTTATACAGGGCGCCAAAGTCGATATTTAACTTCATCAGTTCTCACCAAGAATTTGTTTTATCTGTATGTCAGCGTTTGTAACGGCTCTAAACGAGACTCGACGTGATTTCTCTGGGTCTTCTAACCCGTCTACTTTGACCAACCTCGAGGAAGAGAACCCAACCGCAGCTACTCTGGAAGTTATCCAATCTGACTCTTCCGGCATTAAGCTGTAGCCGTATTGCAAAACGGAGCGCGTTCTACCTTGTGACAACCTCATATTGTAAAAATAAGCCTGCTCTTTGGTTGAGCCTCTAAGACCTGCGCTAGATGTGTGCCCCTCAATTCTCACTTCATCAATCGAGTCGCGAAACGGCTTAAGAACCTCGATATAGCGTGGGAAGAACTGATTTAAGATCCTCTTGTAAGCAGGCTTAATCTTTGTCTGGTTGTTTGCGAACAGTACGTCAGGTGACTTGAAGTTGAATGACAGAGTTTCCTTATCAATCTCTGCTCCCCATAAATCCAAATCGCCTTTGAATTCATTCACTAAAGCATCGTAAATGGCAACTTGGTTCTCTTGATAGGCAACTGCTACATCTTTTATCTTCTGGCTTTCTTTCTGAGTCTTGAGCATGAATACGATGGCGATAAATAAAAACACCATCCTTAAGCCGGCCATTAGGTCTGAGATGGAAAGCCAATGCTCTCCATTCTCCTCTTCGGCGGCATTGCTTTTACCGAATATCTTGTCCATTAGGCAACTCGCTCGTTAACGATCTCATTCATTGCCTGAGTCAGCTTCACATAATCCTCTACAAACTTGCCTGTCACCTGAGTAAGAGCTCGTCCCATCTCAGTAATGACACGGTTAATCTCTTGCTGCATAGACTCATCAATCAACTTGAGCTGAGAATCTACCGCCTCGCCAGTTAACCCGACTTGGTTTCGAATACTCTCTTCCATCGCCTCGAACGTGCGTCTAGCTTGATTAATTTGCTGAGTTGATGCCTCGTCGATAACGTCAGACAACCTTTGTTGTAACTTATCTGCCGAATTAACAATCGCCTCAGACACTTTGTTGGTATCGGTAACTAGGTTCTGGTTAGCGGTGGTCATCGTTTCTGACATCTGCTTGGCATCAGTAACTAGCATTTCAATCATGCCGCGCATAGTGTTATTCAGATCAGAAACAGCGTCTTCTAGGTGCTGCTTGATAATTCCAGTTTGGTCTTGAAGGTAGTCGGAGCTTGTTTTGAGGCTTTCGTTCGTTCTAGCTGCATTATCTGTAAATTCAGTTGCAGCCAAATCTATAGACTTGCCGATAGTTTCAGAGCTCTCTATTAGCTTTTCGCTGACATTGTTTATGCCTTTCTCGGCTTCAGTGAGCATATCGGCATAGTGGGTATTAGCAGTCTCGACTGATTTAGATATACTACTCACCACATTCTCTATCTGGTTTTGAATCTCCGGCACGGCTTCAACCGCTTTGTCTCTCATATCCCTGAATGCACCAAGATGACTCTCAAGCTCAGATATTTGGTGATTGCAGACCTCCATGATTTCTTTAAGTTGAATCATAGCTTCAGGTAACACTTTACTGTGCTCGCTGATTGTCGCGACCGAAGACTCGGTAGAGGCAATTGATTTTACGCCCAGCTCATACTGGCTCTGCATTTTCTCGAGTTGGTTTTTGTAATCTTCTTGCCACCTAACGAGAAGCAACACTGCCTCGTTTAGCTGTTTGAAGTTGTCGCCAAACTGCTCTGTCAGATTGCTATTGAAGTCAGTAATAACCTGCTTAAGCGCCTCTATAACCTGCTCTGTCGCAGATTTCGACAAGACATCGGCAAACTCCTGCATCTTGAGCCACAAATTCGTGGAAAACTCTTTAAATCTCTCTTCTTCAGTTTCGGCCCTTTCATCAAGCGTCTTTCGGGATAGCTTAGCATTGTCGTTTATGTCGCTGCGAATCATCTTGAATTGACCAAGCAACGTAGACTCTTCGTTACCGACTAGAGCATCTTTCAAAGCCTTTGTTTCTGTGGATTGAGACTGTATTGCAGAAAGAATATCTTCCGGTGTCGCGCCAAGTTTTTGCTCTTTCGCTTTTTTGGGTTTGAAGAGAGGAATAGTGCTGAGCGTCTTAAGTAATAGAGATGCGAAGATCCCCATCAGACTCGTTATGAACGCTGTCTTAAGACCAGCTAGAAGTGGAGGTATGCTTGTTTCGATATTGCTTTGATCGAACTCTAACAAGCCAAGCACAATCCCGAAGAACGTACCGAATATACCCAATGTGGTTAAAAGAGTTGGTGCGTAGTTAACGAAATCTCTGTTTCTGCCTTTCTTTCCTAGCCAGATTGCTACAAAGAATACACCGATGATTAGCACTGCTACTAGGGTGCTTACAACCCCAGCACTTAGGCTTAAAAGAATCATCTCTAATTGTTCTAACATTATATATTCTCGTTGATTTAATAGTGGTTCGGCTTTATCTCCAACTTTGAAAGTGAAAGAGGAGATTAAGGATTATTTTTATAACATGGTTCACAGTCATAAGGTGCTGTCGAGTTGCCCTTATCTACATTGTTTATCTGATCCGTTTTTGTGTTCATTCATAATCGAGATGAGGAACCAACATTTACTGATCTGTATAAATCAACAATGGTTCAAGTTAGAGATAAATAGAGCCAGATTTAACGTAACCTCATGTAATATTAGCCAAAAATAAGACATTTTAGTTAGCGCTAATTTTACTTATCGCGTTAGCTTCCCACAACTTACTTTGCAATCCCTTTAGTTATTGATATTTCGCCAAATAGCAAAGACAATAGCTAATAAACATCAAGAATCTTGATAGGTAGAATGTTTACCGTGACAATTTCTAGTTCGAAAGTGTCCAGAGGCGTTAAAGCTGGGCTAACTCAGATTATAAGACTCAAAGTGGTATTTATGGGGGGATATAACTGAATAGAACCAAAACGCTTAACAAGTAGTGCTGTGTTGTCACGAAGAACGCCTCCTCATGGGAGACGTCTTTATCTACAATTCCCGCGTTAAGCTGGATCTTGCAAATACGGCTTATCGGCTACAACAAAGGGTTTAAACTCAGTGTGTGTAATGCGTGTTTTGTCCAACTTGTTCTTTGCTGTCCATTGAGTGTTATCTCTTAGGTACTTTCTGTTGTCTTCAGATTTCGATTTACCAACTAGCCCTAAATGATAATTCATTTCATGAACTTCGCTAAAATTCACGTAATCCCAATCGTTCATCGGAAAAACCTCCTTTAAATTATGCAACATTGCATATATGCATATATAGGCACCAAGAAAGGTTTTCAAGGGGAACGAAAGAAAGATATGTCGTCCACCCAACCATTGTTGGGTAGAATTTGAACTCATTCACATCCTATTTATGTACGTTTGCCCTTCTAGAAAGTTATCCATCCTTATAATATTCTTCACGGTGACTCCCCGTGATGTATCACGGAGGTAAATTCGACCTATCTATCAGCACTCACATAGCCCTGCTCTAGTTGCAAGCTTGCGCGCTAGTTTTTACACGCCTAGAGATAAGTGATTGTTAGTCAATAGAAAACTCTAGTAGACTTACCATGTTAGTTTAAGTTCGGAACTTCTAAAACTGAAGACTCTCGCTAGAAACTATTTTAATGGCTTATACTTTAAGAGTTTTACTCATGTACGACATAGATATTACTTACGAATCAGCAAAAGAGCTTATTGATGAACTCTTAGGTGATAACATTTTCAACCCAAAAAGCTTATTTGATGTGAGTGAAAAATATGTTTGTAACTATATTTTTCGTGGACAAGGTAACAAGTCCTGGTCTCTATTGCCAACTGCTCACCGTGACGAAAGTAGCTTGAAGGATTTCACGCCTCAATCTCCAGTAAATCGAAGTGATGTTGGCCAATACTTGAAACTTCATAATCATGCAGAAATTCGCTCTGTATATCTATTTCTAGAAGCTGCTGATCATATCGGTTTACAGACTCCTATTGATTACAACCTTTTCAAAGGAGTAGTAACTGAAGACGATGATACATTCGATCACCAACTTCTCCCTAGTATTGCTTTGGCACAACACCATGGTGTACCGACTCGTTTATTAGATTGGACTGAGTCTCCTTTTGTAGCTGCCTATTTCGCCGCTAATTCAGCGTTAAACAATGCACCGGATACTCATTTTTCCATTCTTTGTATTAATACCAACATAATCAAAAATATTGAAAGTATAAACTTAATCTCGACGCCCAAAGTTAATAACAATTTTTTACGCGCGCAACGAGGTTTATTCACCCTAGTGAACACGTCTAATCATTTTTATAAAGCAAAAAAACGGTGGCCGACTTTGGAAGAAACTGTGATCAGTGAACGCTCGAAGTCATTAAATTACGCACGTCCTCCAACCGTTCGTCTATCATTACCGTCGTCAGAAGCTAAAGAATTATTGAAGCTTCTATATAGGTTAGATATATCTAAATTAACTCTCATGCCTTCCTTAGAAAATGCCGCAACGTCATTCAAGAACAAAAGGATGCTATGGGGAAATAGTTAGTTTGTAGTCTTTTTTGTTGTTAAAAAACCGAACTCAATGAGTCCGGCTTCTTTCTCCTTGATATGACCAAAAAGGAGGACTGGCTAATCCACAAACAAGACACCTCTTTGCACCAGTCATGGTCACCTTATCAACAAGAGTCACGTCGTGTTAGTTAATGTAATTTATACTTTGAATTCGCATTGATAAACCATACTTTTCTCATCCTAGTTTTTGATTTTGCCTATCGCCTTAACAAGACCAAACCAGTGCATCGACGTCTAATAGCATTGATAAAATCAGAATAAACAATAGGTTGTGCCTTTCATACCAAACATAATCAGATATTGTGCGTCATGTTTGATGTATCAAATGACCAACTTGCTTTAACTGTGTTCTCGTCGTAATTTGTATGCGTTAGATTTTATATGTCAAGGATATGAAATGGCTAAGTTTTTAAACACAAGTGCTACAAACTACTATTTAGAAGAACTTATTAAGAATGCATCTGAAAGGTTGATACTCATCAGCCCTTTTTTGAAACTTAATGACCGAATCAGAGAGCTACTAGAAGATAAAGATCGATTAAAAATCGACATCAGAATTGTTTATGGAAAAAGCGAACTACAACCAGATGAGATTAACTGGCTTAAAGGTTTATCTTACATCCGTACTAGTTTCTGTAAAAACCTTCACGCTAAGTGCTACATTAACGAAAGCTCTTGTATCATCACTAGCTTAAACCTATATGAGTTCAGTCAAGTAAATAATAATGAAATGGGTATCTTCATCGACAGAGATGAAGACTCAGAGATTTACAAAGACTCTTATGAAGAAGCTCAACGTATTATTCGTATTAGTGATGAAGTTAGGATTTCACTAGAAAAGGTTTCATCTGACGCAGCTGAACCTGCAATTAGTGATGAATCAAATGCAGTTTTTGAAGAAACGAAAGTTACGTCTTCTAAACTCGCAAAGAAACATAAGCTAAAAACTGACGATTTTCTTCAAGCCTGTGTGTCGAAAGGGTATCTCTCGTTAGAAGATGGGAAACACACTTTAACTGAATCAGGCAAAGAACAAGGTGCTGAATTCAAATACAGCAAACGATTTGGTCCTTACTTTATTTGGCCTGAAGCTATCGATGTAGTTTAAGCCATGAAAAAGCCGAACTCAATGAGTCCGGCTTATTAAAATCAACAGTACGTGCAAGTGCTTTGCTACATATCGTCAGCTTTTACTGCTGTTGATATGAATGTTGTCCATACATCATCATGCTTTATAGTTACAAACTGCCCATCGTCGTCGCTATGCTTTTTTACTATCTCAGAACTTTCCAGATCTTTATTAGTAGGTTCAGCATGAACGTGACAATGTCTTGACCCCGTAGGAACACCCCAAGCTGAACAGTTTGTTCGACAATAATGACAACCGTCAGAAGCTGTACGTCCGGGATGACTCAATGTCGGCATTGAAACTGTAGAAATAGTTAAACCAACGAGTAATAACAACTTTTTCATAATAGTACTCATCTTTTTATAAGGAGAGTTAATCTATCACTTTCATATGGCATAAACTGCGACTTAGATCATTCACCTAATGTTCAACAATATACGTATTCTATGGCCTGATCTTTGATAATGCTTCTAGCAAGTTTTAGTAGGTGCGTTGAGGTTTTAATCTCTAGATCCGATTGAATCCCCAAAAGAGCAATTCCTGCTAATATTTGTTGTGGCCTAACCACTTGGCCAGTTGGTAGCTCCATTCTATCGTATAACATTTTGAACTGTACCCAGTCCTCACAGTTTTGAAACACAGTTCAGCTACCTCGTCATTTGGCACTCTAACTCTCGAAAAATGTAATTCTTACTCATTTCGCGATACTTAAATGATAAAAGCTCTAAATACAAGAGGTTGAACTGATTTTATAAGATATGCATCATTAAACATAATCAGACAAAGTGCGCACTGTACGAAGAAGTACTAATTGGCAAATTTGCCTTATAAAAAGTTATTCATTAATCGCTAATGTTAGAATTCCTGAAACACATTTATGTCCAAAAACGTTTTTGAAACGGCTCAATCTTAATTGTGATCACCAAGCTATTCTGTCGTATCTTAGCCTTGGCAGTCGTAATACACCTCTTTTGCAGCTTGTAGCCCTATTTCAGATTTCATCAAACCGAACAAAAGCGCCTCACTCAGTGTGGGCGCTTTTTTGTTTTCCTTCACAAGGAGTTTTTCTATGTCTACGACTCGTGGTGGTCAAATCACTTTTCACAACATTCGAATGTGGTGGCAAGTGAACGTGACCACAATCAAGTACCTCAATATCTTCGCGGCCTTGCTCGGCCTTCTCACCACTTACCTCCTCACCTCGGCCAACACATTAACGGGTGCCTACTACTACAGTATCTTTTGGCTGTTCAACAAATTAGGTTTTAGCCTAAAGCGCAACGTGGTGATCGAATGGGAAGAGCAACGCTACAGCAGCACCCTTGGCCAACAACTGCAAAACCCCATATTGTCACAGTGCTACCAAGAATTACTGCAAGCCCTGTTCGTTGGCCTAGTAGTCTCTGTGGTCACTTCCACCGTGCTGTTTGTGATTATCAACCACTGGTTTAAGAGAAAAGGGCAAGAGCAAAGCGAAGATAACCACATTCGCGGCTTTCAATTGGCTGAGCCTAAAGCCGTCACCGCAGAACTAAAAAAGAAGAAAAAACTCTCTCCTTTTGCGCTCGATGGTCACAAGCTTTTTGTTGATAGGTTTGAGGTCAAGCACTTAATGATTGACGGTACCACAGGCGCAGGTAAATCCGTTGCGATTCGCAAGCTATTGCGCTGGATACGGGCACGAGGCGATAAAGCCATCATCTACGATAAAGGCTGCGATTTTGTCAGTAAATTCTATGACCCGCATAAAGACGTGATTTTAAATCCCTTCGATGAGCGTTGCGCTGCCTGGGATATTTGGAGTGATGCCAAAGAAGCCCCTGACTTTGAATCGCTCGCGGCCGCGCTTATTCCACAACACGGCGAAGGCGATCCGTTTTGGGTGGATTCCGCACGAACCATTTTCGCAGCAACCACCTATCAAATGATGCTCGATGACAAACACGAATGTACCATTGAAAATTTGCTGCACATTATCTTAACATCTGAGCTTTCAACGTTAGGTGAACACTTAAAAGGCACCGAAGCCAGCTCCCTAGTCTCGAAAAGTATCGAGAAGACGGCGATATCCATCAAATCGGTCCTGGCGACTTACATTAAGTCTTTGCGTTACTTACATGGTTTGGATGAAAAAGACGCCCAAGGTCACCGTAAACATGCGCCATTTTCGATCACAGATTGGGTGCAAGATGAATCCCAGCAAGGGTTTTTATTCCTATCGAGCAATGCAAGACAACACACCGCACTCAGACCACTGATCTCTATGTGGCTCGCGATTGCCTCCAACGCCATTCTAGGGATGGAGCCCGATGACGACCGCCGAATTTGGGTGGTCATCGATGAAATGCCTACATTACATAAACTGCCTGAACTCACGCACATTATTTCTGAAGTGCGTAAATTTGGAGGGTGTTATTTACTGGGTTTGCAATCTTACGCTCAATTAGAAACCACTTACGGGCGCAACGCGGCGAGAGTCATTTTTGATTTGCTCAACACGCGTTTTTTCTTCCGCGCCCCTTCAAAAGCGATGGCCACCATTTCCTCGGATGATCTTGGTGAGCAAGAAATCGATATCTCACGAGAAAATATCTCTTACGGGGCGAACGCATTGCGTGACGGTGTCTCACTCGGCCATCAAAACAAAACGCGTCCTGTGGTTTCTCCTGCCGAAATCCAAGGTTTGGATGATTTAGAGTGTTACTTACGCACCCCTAACTCTATGCTCATCACTAAGCTGCAACTGAAGTACGACCGCATGAGCAATCTCCAACCCTCCTTCATCAAACGCAGCCTACCAGGCGGGAAAGCAATGGAGAGTATCGACCAAGCCTTGATTTTTCATGAGTTAATTGCGTTGCATGAGCTCGATGAAACCCAAAGAAACCGATTACTTGCCATTCAACAAAGTACCTATGAAGACGAAGAAGAGCAGCAGCAAACCAGAACCCATCAAAAACAAACCCTTACCAAAGCACCGAAAAAGGAAAACCCGACCAATAACGCAGCCCAAAACCAACAGCTCGCTGAAAACACACAAAATGAACTACAACAAGAGACCGAAGAGGCGTCCATGACACAAGCAGAAACGGGCGAGATGTACGATTAACCACACGAAATGAAACATCAAGGAACATTTAGAGACCGAACACAATCTTGCCCTCCCCTGTAAAAAGCCTTTACCACCCTTTCATTCACATCAACGCCGTCCGCTACCCCATTCGTACCACACCCAAATCACCGGCATTGCGCTGACGTGGCGGCTTTGCTGCGCCCCAACAAAAGGAAAACACCTTATGATGTCCATTAGCCCTCTTAAATCCGCCTCTGGCGCCGCCAAGTATTACTTAAACGAAGAAAACACCCAAGAGACCCCTGACATTTCTCTCGAAAAAGACAGCAACGACAACTACTACCTTAAAGAAAACAGTCCCAATGAAAACACCTTTTGGCATGGTCAGTTAGCCGAAGAAGCAGGCCTACTCGGTAAACCGGTTGACCAAAAAACGTTAGAGTCCGTTTTATCTGGACACCTAGGCCATGAAACCATCAAAGGCAAACGCGACGATCATAAATCGGGGTTTGACCTAACCTTTTCTGCGCCAAAATCGGTCAGTGTACTTGCTCTCGTCGGGGGTGACACACGTTTAGTCGATGCGCATAACACGGCGGTCAAATTCGCGCTATCGCAATTAGAAAAAGACGTAGCACAAGCCACGCACATCAATGACGAAGGCGCTCGTGAGTTCATCAATACCGAATCCATGGCCTTTGCGGTCGTGCGCCATAAAACCAGTCGTGAAAACGACCCACAACTCCATTCCCACGCTTTGACGGCAAACATGACACGCGACAAAGAAGGGCAACTGCGTACACTCGCCTCTTCTCTCAAACAAAAAGGCGGCGTCATCAATGGGACAGGCGAGCGCATTTACAACTTCCAAAAGTACTACACCGCTCTTTACCAGAGTCAGCTTGCCAAAGAGAGCGAACAAATGGGTTATCAAATGCAAGGCGTGGGTAACGGCCAATTTGAAGCCAAAGGCCTCCCTCAAATCCTCCTTGATACGTTTTCTACTCGCAAACAACAGCTCGACCAACAAGCCTTAGTTTTTGGGGGGACGCAAGCGGCAAAAGATGTAGCCGCACTCGATACTCGCAAAGCCAAAACCTACGAAAGTGAGGCAACGCTCAATGCTCGCTGGCAACAAACGGTGTGCAATAAAGGCTATCAGCCCGAAGACTTGGTTAAAAACGCCCTCGGCATAGCTCAACAAGAGCATCACCCTGAACAAATCGCTAAAGACGCGTTTAGTCGCGCCGTTGAACACTTAGGGCAATACAACACGGCATTAAAACTGGAAAAGATTATAGAATTAGCCACGGCCGAGTTTACCAAAGGCGGCGTACAAGCCAATGCAATTGACCTTAAAGTGGTCGCAGACCAATGGGTGAAAGACGGGCCGCTTATCCCCCTTTCCATGAAAGGTCAATACACCACTCAAACCATGCTGAAAACCGAACAAGTGTTAATGGCGGCCAGCAAAGGGCGTACGCACCATATGCGTACTCCCGTCAATGACGCTACGTTAGATAAACTGAACCTCACTCAAGGCAACCGCCAAAAGGTGGCGGACATTTACCAGTCCACCAAACAGTTTCATGTGGTCAATGTGTTTGGTAACAGTGAGCAAATCGCGCAAAACCTATTGAACGTCGGCAACCATGTCGGTAAACGTGTCCACTTAGTGTCACAAAACGCCAAAGACAAACACCGTCATAGCCAAACCATCCAACGTGAAAGTCATACGATCGCAGCCTGGGTAAAACACCGATTTCAAGAAGAGCAGCGTCACTCTGTCCATAGTTTATTGCACTCAGACGTCCCTATGACCAACAAAGACATCCTTCTCGTCGACAGCGCCCACAAAATGAGCGCCAATGAGTTGATGGCTTTAAATACAAAAGCTAAGGGCTCGGGGAGCAAAGTCATCTTGCTGAACAACACGTCCAGTCGCCAAGGTTTTAAAGCCTATAACGCCATCGAGCTTTACCGCAAAGGCAACGTCGTCTCGCACTCTTGGGTAGACAGCAAACAGATAGACAGTAAGGTTGCCTTGCACAACAGCGATACGCGCACCCTCGCCAGAGCTTATACCTACTTATCAAACAAAGAAGACACACAAGTGCTGGCGACTTCTCACGTTGAACAACGAAGATTGACGGACGCGATCCGGACCTCTCTGCAGAACGAGGGTCAACTTGCCCGCAGTGGCATCACCTTGTTTACTCAGCAGCCTCATTATTTGTCTAAACCCCAACAGGAGTTAGCGCAACACTACAAGCCGGGCATGACCCTTCGCCATTGGGAAGAGGGAAAACCTCAAGAATTAGTGGTTTCAACATCGGATAAGGCAAACAATCGAGTCCATGTCCTCAGCAAAACCGATGGCCAAGAATACACCCTCGATCCCGCTTCCGCCGGATTCAAAGCCCTCAACATGCAGCTCTTTAAACCTGAATCGTTACAAGTCAACCAAGGTGAACGCCTCATAACCACCGGTAAGCACTTTCCATCCGGGTTGAACGCCAATGAACATTACGTGGTCACGGATATCTCTAAAGAAGCCCTAACGTTAACCGACACGCAAGGCGAATCAAAAACCTTATCCGTTGCAGCGCTGAAAGACGCACCACTAAAATACGACTATGTGCATTCCACCAGTCATATCGAACCAAGGCCGCACACTCTCATTTCAGGCAAAGCCTTTACGCTATCCAAAGCGCTCTTCCATGATCTGACCGAGAAAAGCGCGCGCATCGATGTGTTTACCGACAACCCCGATAAAGCCCAGGCCGCGCTTGAGAAAAGCGAAGTGAAGCTTTCTGCTATCGAGCGAGTGATGCACACTCAAAGTGTCAACGACCGCTACCTGACTGACACCACCGCCCTCACCGTCAAAAGCGACATCAAGCAAGCCCTCAACCTCTTAAACAAAGAGCAAAATTCACCACTGCAAGAGAAAGCGTTGAACTTTGCCCTGAGTCATCTTTCTGAAAAAGAAGCGGCGTTTACACAAAAAGCGTTAGTCGTCGAAGCGATCCGTTACGCTTTTGAAGAGGCCAATCAACCGATAATCAAAGAGCAAATTGAAACAGAGCTCGCCAAACGAAGTGATGTCCTCTCTGCCGAATACAACGATGGCACACGCTGGACCACCCAAGCGGCGCTCGATACCGAAAAGCACATTTTACGGAACATTGATCAAGGGAAAAATCAACACAAGCCGTTTGCCACCCACAAACAAGTCAGAGATTATCTCGATGCACAGCCTCGCCTTACCCAAGGGCAAAAGGACGGCATCACCCTTATCTCAACGACCAAAGACAGTTTTGTGGCCGTGCAAGGTTTGGCAGGCACAGGTAAATCCACCCTGCTCGAATCCAACATTGAATTGATTCAACACGCTAGCCAAGCCAGTACACACTCACCTTCGCAAGTGATCGGTCTGGCGCCAACTCACGCCGCCGTCAGCGAACTGGAAAGCAAAGGGATACAAGCGCAAACGCTGGAAAGCTTACTGACCGACCTAAGACGTGGCATCACCTTACCAGAGGACTACAAAAACACCCTATTCTTCCTCGATGAAAGCTCGATGGTCAGCAACCAACAAGCCAAAGAGCTCACCGACCTTGTATTACAAAGCGGCTCCAAAGCCACCTTGCTTGGGGATAAAGAGCAGCTGCTTTCTCTTAATGCCGGTAAACCGTTTGAATTGAGCATGAGCCAAGGACTCCTCGATACGGCTTTTATGACCGACATCATTCGTCAGAAGAATGAAATACTGCTTGGCGCCGTGCACAACATTGTTGATAAACAGCCAGACAGCGCCCTCAGTAAACTCTCTCAGCAAGGCCCTGATACGCTCGGTAGCACGCAACATATCATTTCCACCCTCGATGAGAGTGCGAAAGACCAAAGCAAAGCACAGCTAATCGCCACCGAAAAGCTGCCTTACGCTGTAGCGCAGGACTACCTTGCCCGTACGCCCGAAACGCGAGAAAACACGCTTATCATTGCTTACACGAATAATGAGCGTGACCACATCACTGAGCACATTCGTGTCGGACTGATGAAAACACGGGAGATAGGCCAAGAGAACATCACCACCACCCGATTGCGCTCTACAGGTGATAGCAAAGAAGAGTTAGCCACTATGATGCCTTATCAGAAAGGGCTCATTTTAAGCACCAAACCAGGAGAGTACGACCTCATTACCCACGTTGATTCGGAGCACGGTGTGGTGACACTTCAAGACGTGAATACAGGTAAGACAAAACCGTTTTTGCCACGCAACAAAGACCACAAATACACGTCACTCTTCGCTCAATCAGAAAAGCCGCTTTCAACCGGTGATAAAATCATGACCCGCTTTACCGACAAAGCGCGAGGCATTAAAGCCAATGTGGAATACACCATCAGCCATGCCACCAAGGAAGAAATCACCGCGCTTTCGAAAGAGGGGCAAACGTTAAACCTCAACCCAAACCAACTCAAAGATGGGCATTGGGATTACGCTTACACCAGAACCGCAGATATGGCGCAAGGAGCGACGTATCAGTCCGTCATTACCACCCTCAAAGGCAAAGGCGCACTGACGAACTTAAGACGCGCTTACATCGATTTGAGCCGGGCGAGTACTCATGTAAAACTCTTTACCGACAACCCAAAACAGATGATGAAGAGCTGGTTATCGAAAGAGGTCAATAAACACAGTGCCATTGAAACCATTGATAACATTGCACCACAAAGTACCCCTTACTTTAATGACAAAGCCCTACCTCATGAAGACGTGCGTTATCAAAATAGAAACGGAGATTTTGACTACAACCAATTTAAAGAGCACATCAACCAAGCATTACCTAAATACACCGAAAGCTTAGCCATCAACCTATTGGGACAACCAAACCCATCTAAATCAGACCGTGATTATCTCACCTTTGGCATTGGGAAATCGGCTATAAAAGTATCGTTAACGGGTGAGTATCGAGGGTATTTCAAAGACTATACAACCGGTGAAAAAGGCTCACTAATCAATTTAATGATGAATAGTAAGAAAATAGATTATAAGGAGGCAATGAAAGAAGCCCACAAAATGCTCAATGAGCCAGAAAGATACCAACTGGAAGAAAACAGCAAACATGAAAAATTGCTCAACACTACCCCAAGACATATTGCGCAGTTTGAAGAAAGGGCAAAAGAGTATATACAAACCAGTCAACCACTCACGGGCACATTGGCAGAGATCTACCTAAATAAATTCGGGATTGAACACCCTAAAAATGACCATGTTCACTTTCATCAAGCGGTATATTCCTCAGAGGACAAAACATTTCACCCGGCGATGATAACCAACATTCACGATAAAAAAGGAGAAACAAAAGCGATCGAAGTCACTTATTTAGACGGGCAAGGAAATAAAGATCCGGCACTCGAGATCAATCCAAGGACATTAGGCACTAAATCCAAACAAATGACGCAATTTCATCAAGGCAGTGATTTGCACACTACCATCATCAGTACCTCAATAGAAAATGCTTTTATTATCAATCAAGCTCACCAAGGTCAATACGACATTATCAATGTCAATCATAAGAATGACATCCAGAATATTTCCACCGATGAACTCAGACAGAATATAGTGATTGTACTGAGTCAAGGCAATACTGAGTTGAACCCCAACAACATTGAAAAAATCATGGCGAACTTTTCAGATAGAGATATTCATTTTGTTTCACCTGACAACATGCTTGAGGAAATTAAACAGGGTATTGAACAATACCATCAACAAGCGCATCAACAAAAAGAGGAATTCGACACACCCACTCAAGACCATGATTCATTAACCGACAAGCCGGACACTGATATTAATCAACACAAAAAAGAAATCAAAGATAAAGAGCTTGATCACTTCGACAGTAAAGAAACCTCCCCTCAAAAATCGTTTGATTTTAATCATGAGCGTGACAACAACAATGACCAATATAATAAACCAGATAAAGAGTTAGAGCGGTAGAAAAAGGGTATGTCCAATGGACTACCCTTTTTTTTCGCCTGCCAGAAACTCATCAACTTTATTATCAATATCAGATTTAACCTGTTGCCTAAAGGGTTTGGATTCTTTTTGATCTCGGAATAATTTTTCACCATCAAAGGTTTGTCCATGAACCACATCAGTGATCGCAGATGAGCCGCGAACGACACGATAAATCTCTTCCATCAACGCACGGTTCGATGGACTATCATCCTCACTGTCATTGAGTTTGATGCGCAGTGCCAACATCAAAAGTTGCCGTGTAGCCTCTGCATCACTTAACGCTTCCTTATCCCTAAACGTCTTAAAATCTTGCGCTAACTTTCCACGTAAAGAACTTTGTAGCGGATAAGAACGTGTCATATTGCCCTCCTCAAGCTCAATTAAAAGCATTATTATTTCAATGAAATTTCAATCAACTAATTTTATAAAATACTCCTCAGTACTTGTCAATAAAGGGATCAATCAACATTCAATGATTTCAAATTGTAAATACATTGAAAATGCTCTCATCGCTTTATCTATAAGGGATCAATCAATATTCATTGAAAATATATATTTATCCATTGAAATTTAATCGGCTAATTAGTGTAATTTTTGAAAATTTTCTGACTTTACTTTAAGCGACTATTATCTTTTTAAGTTTTTGTTTTTATTGTCTTTATGTTTATCACAGACAACCATTTGCATTGATTTCAATGCGCCGTAGGGTGTGGTGAATAATTGAAAATACAGGGGCATTTTTGGAACGCTTTCCAATTAGTCTTTGTTTTCGCTAAGAGGCTAAATTATCGATGAAAAACGCCCCTATTGGAAGGGGTTGGGGTGTAGATTTGACCACACTGTTTTTACATTAACGCCAAGTTCCTCATATACAGGGGCACTTTAACCCCCAAAGTACAGGCTAAAAATGACGAGATTACAGTTAGCGGCAATTAGCGCTAGAACGTCTCTGGACATAAACGATTTAGGCGTATTGCGCTAAACCACTTAAATATCAGATTAGAAATAATATCTTAAAACCTTAAACGCTACGTTTTTATTTGCTCGAAATACCACTTCGCTTGCTCCCATTCCATATCTTGTTCCATATGGTAATCAAATTCTCTGGGGTATTTGTAATGCTCTAAAAGGTATTGTAAGTGCTGATTCGCTATTTCAGGATCGTAAACTCTCCAAACCATCCGTCTCGTGCCATTCCAAGTTTCACGAACTAAGAAAAGAGCATTGCCCCCAGCTTTGATCTCTTCATCTAACTGGTCACAGAAAGGATCAACTATATCTCGTTCTTCTTGAGACGGCATACCGTTATCAACAAGCTCTTTATAATCAATTATAAGGGAAAGATGCCAACTAAATATTTTTTTAGGTTCAAAGTTCTTTAAAGCAGAATTGAGTACCCCTATACAAGGTAGCCCTTCTTCTTTCCATTCTAATATCCCATACTCTTCTTCGGGGATGACAACACGAATTTCATTTTCCTTTAATGCGGACTCTTTCTTCTTGAATAGATTTTTAAGCACTAACCCTCCTTAAAAACATAACGCTTAGTAGACGGAATAACTCCGCTTTTTCTTTCCGTCTATCTTGCTCAACGCTTCTATGCAACGCAAGATATATCAGTGTTTTACTTGATAAATTTTGAGTAACAAAAACGTGCCAGATCTAGCACTCTAAGAAGCTTTGGGGCATTTCTGAGGTAGAACGTGCCACGGGTAAAAATTCAGCCTGTGATGGTTTTGGACAAAAACGTGTCAGTTATATCGCTCTATTCGACTTGCGCCAGATTAGAAAAAGTACCTTGAAATCTTAAACGCTTTTATTAGGCGAATTCAGTAGATATCCTGCACCTCTATCTTTTCTAAGCTTACATCGCAACTGATATGACTTTTGTCGGCACCAAGATACGACAAATGTACTTGAAGTTGACTTGTTTCGATGTCGGTTTCGATACCACTTAGCTCTATAACCCCCTTAAAGACGACCTCAATACTACCAGTAACTCTAACTTTGCTTAAATCTTCAATTTCTGATTTTGAGAGCGCTTTTCGATATTCATATGAGAGTGATTCATATGCATCATTTTCACAATAAAATGACAGTTGTGCTTCACATTCAGCAGCAAGCGTGTAAGCAAATTTTCCATTACCCAAATAGCGAGGAGAATCGACTGAAATTTCCTTTAAATTTCGAACATGCACTTCATGTTCTGCTAACTCAATATTGCTAAGATCATATGGTAGTTCGACAAAGTCTTCATCATAAAAACCTTCGACTTCTACTAGATAATTGTCCGTCAGATACTGAGAAATCTCATAGCAAGAATCGAATGTTGAGAGAGTTTCTATAATAGACGTAACTTTTCTTTCACTTGCGTTCAATTCAACAAGAGTTGCTTTCAACTGCGGAATTTCGATTACTTCAGTGAGGTCTTTAAAAAGCACTACATTGTCAATGTCTTTTATTGCTTCAATTAATGCGCCGTCTTTGGCAACAACAAACAACTCATCTTCTTTCGCCAGTTTGCCTATAGCATCTAAAATCACTGCATCTGGGATATCTTCTCTTTGCTTCTTATTACGGAACGCCCCTGTCCCAGAAAAATAGGATTTAAAGAGATCATCAATTGAAGTATCCGAGATTAATGGCACCACGACCTTATTCTCTTCTACCCATGCATCTACGAATCGATCTGCTTCTTTTATTGACGATGACACGAAATTTGTAAATTGTCTTACGACAAACTTATCTTTTTCTAAGATGGATTTTCTATCTAGGTTGTCCAGTGCTGAGTTTAGTTTCTTTAATTCACCTTCAGCTTGGTCTTGCCTTTTACTTTTATATTCTTTCAACACCATTTCGGGAATAACTAAGCAAATTGCATTACTTTTAATCAGCCTCTGTAATACTTGGAATCGAGATGATTGCAAACCTTCCTGATGCAGAATGTTGGTATCTAAAAGAATTTTAATCATTTTACTACTGGATACTCCAAAATATGGATTCGTATAAAGCCCAATTAAGTAGTGAGCAACGCTATCACTAACCTAGTTTGCTGTAGACACTAAAGCTGATTCAAACCAAAGAATGCCAAGTGTTATAAATCATACTTAAACTAACTTTTATGTTTTGTTTATCACTGTTTTTACATGCTGTTTATGTCTATTGAAGACCGACTTCAAATCTTGAAACTCTCTATTGACGTTCTTCTCATATTCGGCCTGATCAACCTCATGTGGGCGATATACATATTGCACAGCGCGATATTTACCAATTTGCTCTCGTAGTGATATTGGATTAAGAGGAGCAACATCATCCACTTGATATAACAATTCTAATTTTGCATATTCACTAATGATTGAAGACATCAATTCATCAAACGTACGGCTAAGGTGCGACATCCTCTCGCGCTCATAGTTACTAAACTCAAGATCATGCGGATAATCCTCTATCACTCGATTCATCAAAATCGTGCCCTGTTCTACAGTGCAATCTAGCAACTTAAGTAGTGTTTCGTAATAGGCTGTAAATGAACTAACTTTATTTTGCTTGCGCCACTGCCCACCAACATAAAACGCGACAAAAACACCGATGATAGTACCTACACCAGCTAGAATAGAGCCAACAGCTGCAATAATATCTGTCCATTTAATACCTGAAAAGCTCTGACTTAAGGCTGTAGTTCCCAGTAAAAAACCAAAACAGGTCAATACTATAGAGAACAATGCAATTACACCCGTTGCTGTAACTTTCACTCAGTACTCCCATACTCTAATTTTAAAACATAACGCCCAATTCAGGCGTGCAGCACGCGACCACAACACTCAAATTTAACACCGTAATCACTAAACTAGACTAAACCAAAAGGCCAAGCATTCTGAATCAATCATAAATTGTTTCTTGAGTTGCTATTCGTAGAACGAACTATTATCCAGATACATACCTTGCTCAAAAAAATCTAGCTTCGTGATATCACTTATAGGAGCACTGACCTTGAAAGTAAATGACACACTTTGCCCAATAGATAACGGGTCACTTTTAGGTCCATAGTTTAGAGTGCAATCGACATCACCATACCCATTAAAGATGACCTTGTCTGGCTCAACACTTTCAATACTAAAAGATTCAACGTTAATAGCATCTACCACTGTGTGAGATGATATTTCAATTAAAGCTTCATGTGATTCAAAGACTAGCTTATCAAAGACTATATCGTGTACTTCTTGTTCAACTTCATCAATGATATAGCTCTTTATGTCATGAATAGCGTCTAAAATACTAGTGAATGAGGACAGTAAATCTTTCAGGAAAGCAAACGCCTCTTTCGGGCTTTTACCTAATGCCTGCTCATTAATATGAGTGTATTTATTAAGTTTTTGATATAAATCTAGGTAATCTTTTGTAACCTCTTTGACTTCTTCTTTCACCCCATCTGGCACAAGGTCATCGGGGAAATAGCTTTGCGTACAAAATTTTAATTGCTGTCTTCTATTTACTTCTCGTTCTTCAGACGCACGTACGTGCCAACACGCTAACTTTACGCTCTCAACAGGAGCGAGACGATCGGTGACGCGAGAAAGTAATTCTCGGATTACAAAAGCAAAGTTGTTAAAGCGTATCGGGTTACCCATTGAGCAGTAATTTCGCAGAGCCGATGTAAATACCTGCTGCTCAAAACCACCATCTAGGCGAATACTTAAGTTTTCTACTTCAGGAATTGTTTTTAATCTTTTTAGTTTCATATTTCCTCGATACTGACTTGCAATTTAACGCCGCATTGAGGCGTTAGCAACGCTACCACGAAACCCAACCACACAAGCGTAAACACAAAGCCCAACGATGGAATGAAAATACCAAGCGTTAGGAATCACTTTCAAATGCTTTATTATGCACCGAATGCCAGCATTAGATGTTGCTCAAATAACTATCTGCACCTACACAACTTAAAACGTCTTTAAAATCTTTTTTCGCAAGAACCTTTAGGTTGTCCTGATCTAAATATTTTGTACAAATAAGAACCAGCTTGAATAATGAGTAATCGGTAAAGTTGATTAAAGTTTCATAGAACTCTTTTTTATCAGTTAAAGTAAAACCATTCTCTTCCGACATTTTCCCATCAATAGTTTTTACAATAATACAGAATGTTCGGGTTACAGAGTAAATTGCATCATTATCATCAAACGATTCTATGGCACCTTTTATCTGAGGTACTGAGGCGTTTGCTCCTTTTAATTGAAGTATCAAGTCCTCCAATTCACTAACAGCTGCTGAGGAATACTTTACATCGACTTCACCATTATTTAAAAAACTAAGCTTAAAGCTTTCAAATAGTACTTTCTGGGAGTCAATCATATTAAAAAAACGAGATTCAAAAGCACGAATTTTCTCAAAGTGCTCACTCTTCTCGATTTCTGATTTCAAGTGATCATTAGATTCACGCTGTAAGCTTAAAGAGCTGACAAGTAACACAATCGTGAAAAAAGTCAGAATTGGGTTTAAAACCCCACCCAAGAAATCGCCCAAAACACCCCAATCTCCTGGGTTTTTAGAAATCTCGTAAGAGTGTAAATAGCTAAAATTATACCAATAAGACAACCATGCAAGTGCAATAGCTGCAACTGAAATTCCAACTATTCGTCTAAACATCATACATATATACCTGTTATCAAGTACTTGATTACTTTACCAGTAGGCAATGCAACTCTCTTAACTCTAACTTTTATAAACTCACCATTTTCTGGCGGTAACGTATTATTTTTATGCAAGTTTGAAGATATTGCTTTACGCATCTCGTCGTTAACCGCGCGAACCTTACTAGCAAACCCAAATGATTCTATTTCTTCTTGCGCCTTAATGTAAAAACGGCCGTTACCAGTAATTGAATGGAACCTTACTATAACAACGTCCATTTCTTCTTCTACATCAGACCGTTCAGCATCTGTTATGTTCTTCGCTGTACAATTGTTAAAAAGTAGTAACTCTTTAGGCTCTGGCCACCCTCGCTTTCTTTGACGCAATTTTATGTCATAGTTAAAGTAGTTAGCAATCTTGTGCGTATCCACCAAAGGCTCTTTCAACCTGTCTACTAGTTTATCTGTGATATCAGACAGTTCCTCTACTAAAGCTTCTGCATCAGGGCTCAATTGACCCGTATCCAAATATAATGCTTCTAATACAAAGTAGCTTAATACCTCTAAGAAAGTATCGGTTCCAATTTTTCTCAAGCGACTTTGCAACTCTTTATCAACTATTTCAATAGAGAACTTATGCCCATATGAGCCTGTAAATGACTGTTTCAGTTTTGTCCTAGCGTCACTTTTATGGGTTCTCTTTTCAGGAACTCTTGCTCTAAGTATAGCTTCAGCAGCGATACTAACGACATCAGACGTTCCTTTGAGTGTTTCCAGTCCATATTGCATATCAATTTCATTATCAGGACTACCGATAACTATGTCCAAATTTACTTTCATCATACAGCTAAACCCTTAATTTTTAGGTTGACATTATAATGCAATTAATTGCTATGCATATATTTTTATTGTTAATTGAGAGGTATAACAAGGAGATGCAGAACAGCTATTAGATAGAATTTTTTCTCTACAAACAGTGAGCTATCAGTATGATTCATATAATTATTCTGTTTAGATCGAAGTAAAGAACTAACGCGTAAGCTTGCAACTAGATCTAAGCAAGGTGAGTGATGATAGCTAGTTCGAATTTATCCTCGTGATACAAAACGGGGATTCACAATGAACAGAACTAAAAAATAGATAACTCTTGGTAGAGAAAAAGCCCATGAAGGTACTGGAGAGAAATTGCTTCTTAGGGTTGCTCTAAAAGACCTGCACCCGCACAGTAGGAAAGATGATCGTGACCCTAGATTCGATGCTCAAAGACTATGAAAAATATCAGCAACAATTAAATATTGAGACGATAATCGCTGTTTAGGCCAAATAGAATTCGTCCGCTTGCTTGTCCTGTTACCAAAGCGAGGAGGTATGATGTCTTGTACACACTCCAATCACTCTCTACGTATCAAAAATATCATGCTTGAGAATGTAGTAACTGAAATGACTATTAAGGTAAGATCAATTAACTCAACTAGTGATGCAAAAGCAAACAGCAACATTCCCATAGGTATTGCGGTATTCATCCAAAGTTGTTCCTTAGCAGCAAAAATCGATAGTTGATTAGGGGATAGCTCATTTTGAACTTTCGTATCCCACTTCACACCACTCATAGTGGTAAATAGAGCTCCAATAAGGCCAAACATCGCGATTATGTAAATGTTCATTTGGCTATTGAAAGCCAACAATTGAATAGTAAGGAATAATAAACATAGGAAGTGGACACCTTTCCATTTTACGTTGGTAAGCTTTCCTGTCATAACGGAGGCCGACCCTAACAGAGAACCCACTGAAACTATAGTCGCAACAAGTGCCCATGAATATTCTGAATGATTTTGTATAATTAAGAATGGCCCCGCACTACCCATAAACCCAATACAAACTGAGGCAAAGAACCAACTTCTTATACCATTCTCAGACCAAACTGGAATCATAGACATCTTATTTGAGTTTGTATCAGGTTTGGGTGTTTCTGACTCGCCAACTGAATTGACTTGCTTTTCAAGATCCATTAAGGAAAACATAAGTAAGGCGAAGCCAAAAGTAATAACATCAACCAATAGAACTAGTTCGAAGCCAAGAAATATAACTATCGTAGCGCCAACTAATGGCCCAAGGATCCCAAAAACGTCACCCATAGCCGATAGGATTGAATTACATCTCTCCCTTTCCTTTTCTAAAGTAATTACTGGTATCAACCTGTATGAGGAAGGGGCGAAAAAAGATGAAGCTATACCGTATATAAAAGAAGATACTGCCATTGCTACGATATCATTACTATAAATGTAGATATAAAGAAGTAAACCAAGCTGCGTCAATAGCTTAAAAAAATCCGAGACAAGGATTACTCTCTTAAGGTTAACAAAACTTGTTCTTCGATATTGTAAAGTCCCTAAATATCTCCCTAACCATAAAGATATAAGCACGATGCTAATACCTACGCCTGACGGAGATATTTTTACAGATTCGATGGCAAAGGCTATTGGTATTATAGAATTCCCTATAGAAGAAACAAACGAGGCGATACAAAAAAGGAAAAAGTTTCTACTAATATTACCCAATAGTTTTAATCTAATAGCTTTCATCTGTAAATCCTTTGATTATTAAGCCTTCTTTCAACCCGAATAATAGGAAGTCCATTACTTGAATTTCAGGAAGCCCTAATTCATTAGATATATCCCTTGCGTTAAGGAAAAACTCAGTTTGAATTAATTTAAGTATCGAAGAATAAATAGGCTTCAATTTTATTCGCTTTTTCGGTGTAATTAACACATCATAAGAGCCCATCGATTTTAACGGAGGAAAGTGATTATAATAAGCCCTTAGATTGGTTGTTTTTTTCAATAATTCAGGTGCAATAGAATACGGCAAACTACTACCTACTCTAGGTTTCAAAACCTTCAACTTCTCTTCCAAGCTCAACTGATCATATGTCGTATCATTATACCCCTCAAATGCCACTGTTAGATGCATTGTGAGTTCACCTAAACCGTGAACATTATGTTTCTTACCTCTAGGGTAAAACGCCATATCACCTACGCTATAAGTGATATTTGGCGTATTGTTATCGTGACTCCATTGTTTCTTTCCCATAATTTGGAAAATAATAAAGGGGTGGTCATCAGCATGCATCAAAAACGCTGTTCCTTCTGAGCATGTTACATAACACTGTACCCAGCACTTAACACCATACTTTGATTCAATATACTCCTGTACTAACCTTGCTTGGGGTATATAGTCATTCATATGATCGAAGACAAACGTTCCTCCTTTTTTCAAATATTGCACCACATTATCGCCATCAACTACTGAATGTTCGATAAGACCATCACCTATTCTCGACTCAATGAACATAGCTGGGTGGATATCCTTCCCTTCCGATATCAATCTCAGGTTGAACCTAGAACTTCCAACATTTAGTATTGAGTCGTATATTGAGGCAGCCAAACTCCTAAATTTTTCAGGTGTTACATGCGATGTCGAAAATGAATCTGAAGGTTTAATTCCAATATTTAACTCATCTATAGAGTTAAATATTTCTTGATAAAATTTAAAAAACATACACAGCGCCTATCTTGATCATTTTCTCGATTAAATTGGAATCGCTTTTTGACGAAATTAGTTCTCTTAACACTACAGGTTTGGATAATTTGAATTTCTTACTAAATAATCTATTTTTTTCTTCATCTGTTAATTTTATTCTCCCATATCGAGTCTCGATGTAACCACCTTCAAGCTTAAAACTATTAAGCGCTACTTTCGCGCGACGACATAGAATTTTGATATTAGCTTTAAGGTTAGGATCGTAAATCGGAGGAATAAACACATTGCCGTCGAGCGACTCCACACAACTCAATCCTATGAATAGACCTGGACCATTACTTTTGAAAATGTGTAAAACTTTAGACTTAACGTTATGAGACTCGCCATTTTTTAGGCGAACACATTGAGCGGAAGGCAACTTATCTACATAATCAAAAGTAATACCCATGAAGCTTCTGGCTTCTATTATAGGAAAGTCGAACTCTACATCATTTTCATTAGGCCATTCATAAATACACCGTCCTAAACCATCAATGTCTAAAATGATCGAATCTTCGAAATCTCGATGAACTCCAAACGGCGTCCAATTTTCTGAAGTAGATATAAAAACATACACGTCTTTTAAGTCTGGATTTTTGTATCTCGCTAATATTTCACTTTCCAATAGTAGTGCATTAATTTCTCTAGTCAGCAACAAGCTCCATTTAGAAAGCTCATTGATTGCCAAGCAGTAACCCTCACCGACAATTCCTCTTAAATGCTCGTGAGGAGGTTGATCACAATCACCCCATAATTTTGGTATTGACGCACATGCTCTATAATCTAAGCTTTGTCCTTTAAAAACCCTGTAAGTAGGTTCAATCATTGTTGAGTTAAAAGCACTATTAAGAGAGCTATTTATTACTGAAATAGATATCATTTATATTTAAAAAGCCCTCATTCTAGAGGGCTTCTCCATAACGTCTTATAAACTAGTGCCCAACATCTTGACGTGGACTATCATTATCGCAGCAAATGCTTTCACTAGCCTCAACCTCAAAGTCTTTTGAGAATTCCTCGTTATTTTGTTTTACATCCTGATGTACCTTAGTCTTATCTTCCATAAATAGCTCCTTGGTAAATTATCGTTAACTAGTGCGTAATGAACTCAGCTCGCACGCAATCAACCTGATGCATCTCAATGTAAAACCCAAGTTAATTATTTATAATTTATACAGCTTCCAAGTTGAAATATTACACTATCAATATATCCTACCCTTACCAACTAGTTTTCCTGAGTAAAATATGGATAGTTCTTATTTATTTTTGATACTTGCCATTACATTTAGCGCACTGGATAAATGGATATCAAGAATATTTCTAAAAAGAACACCATCATATAATGAATACCTATTTACCTATCAGAGTTCATGCAGTTTACTATCTGGATTACTTATAATTTCCGAACTAAATCAAGTTTCTAAACAAATCAACAGCGAAGTTGACCTAAAATTTTTATTACTTTTAATAGTATTTAGCATTATCTCTTGGATGGGGTTTGCATACTCGACCTTTAGGGCTCGAACTTCAATTGAATTAGGCGTTGTCTCTATAATCTCTAAAACAAAGATAATCTGGAGTGCTATTTTCGGAGTTAGCTTTTTAAATGAGAAACTTACTTTCCTTCAAATATTGGGCGTTATGCTCATACTTGTCGCCTCGCTACTCATCAGCAAAAATAACAAGATAGGTCTTCTTTTTTCAAACAATTTGCACGCGTGGCTCGCCCCAATCTTTCTCACTATAGCTATAGGTATTGATAAAGTGCTTACGATGTACTTACCCTCTAGCATTATCCTTTTCATCGGTTTTTCTGGAACCGCTCTTTTGACGCCTCTACTATTTAAAGTTCATTATGGGTTAATCAAAAAAGTTCTAGTTAACGCGGTAATAACAGCTACTTGCGGCACAGCAAGCTACTATCTTCTCTTAAAAGTGCTCAACATTAGCTCTTTTAGTTTAGTCATGGCTTTATTCCAAGGTGCCTTCATCCTCGATATTCTTTTTGGTTACTTCTTTTTAAAAGAGCACACTAACCTTATAAGGAAAATAGTCTCTTGTTTACTCGCCACCCTTGGTATTTTAACTTTGGCTTCATAACGTACACTTATTCACAAAACTCCAAGTGTGACTGCCCTCAAACACGAATTTCACCAAAACCCTAGCCATAAAGTTTGATGCACTTATGTTATTCCGACAGATATTTTAATCACCATTCCCAAAAATCCACTTCATATCTAAACCGTTCAACCTCCTCATCGGTCAGTTCCAGTATTGCTTTGATAGGTCTTACTCTGCGTTTGAGGGGAGATTTCATCGGCTTAGGTTTGGATGCTCTCACTTTTCGAGCTTTAGGATTACTCACAAGCTGACCCGATAATATTCCACTAATAACCTCCCCTATCGCCTCAGCAGATTGCGATACTTGCACCTCATCCACGTGAGCGTAACGAAGCGTGGATGAAAGACGCGTGTGACCCAACAGTTTCGACACCATTGGGATAGGATACCCCTCTAGCACCGCATAACTGGCAAAGGTATGGCGCAAGTCGTGAATACGAACATCCTCGATATTGGCTAAGGCTCGCACCTGTTGCCATACCATACTAACCTTAGTCGACCGACTCACAAAATTACGTAAAGGTACAAACACATCATCAGGTGACTCGCTACATTGCGACCATGCCTGCTTGGATATGTCTGAAAGGAGCTGTTGCGCTTCCTTGCCCACATACACCACCTTCGCACCCGTTTTGCTGTCCGGCAAGTGCCACTCCCTGCCTTTAACAAAAGACCATTGTAGGCCTGTTACCTCTGAAATTCGACACCCCGTTAACAGCACCAGTTTTAGCACCTGACAACAGCACGCTTCCAGATTACCTTGCTGGCTGACCACAGTTAATGCCTTATCCAATCGCGCTAACTCATCCAAACTCAAAAAACGATTGAGCTTTTTTTTACGATTTTGCTTGAGACCATCACAAGGGTTTTCCATGCAATAACCTTGTTTCACCGCATATTTGAAGATAGAACGAAGCACATCAAGATTACGGTTGGCAGCCCCTGCGTAATTCTGGCTGAGTTCATCAAACCAACGATGCACATGAAACGAATCAATACGGCTGACAGGAAAACGTCCAAACTCGGGCAACAAATGCCTTCTTAAGGCGCTCGACGCTGTCCCTTGTGTACTCAGTTTCCATCCCTTGCAGACCTTATCCGTCCATTCTTCTTTCACCAAAGCATCAAAGCGAATTAACCGTATCGGTTTCGTCTCTTTTTCTAAAAAAGAAGACTGTAAAGCTTGCACGTGTTGTCTGGCTTGTTTTAGGGTGAATTGTCCCACGGCCGCTAACGTCTTATTGGGAATGGGTAGATAAGTCACATAGAAACGGCGATCATCGGCATAGACTCTAACCCCTAACGCGGGAATTTTGGTATCCCACACCGTATACGTTCGAGTTTTTGAATGAAGAGATTGAATCACTTTAGAAGTGAATAACAGTGACTTCATGAGCGCATCCCCTTAACGAGTACACCCGACACATGAGAGGCCGCCTGACACACGTCCTCACGTCCCAAATGCGCATACTTTAGCGTCGTTTCCGCTTCAGCATGCCCCAAAAGACGACTCAGCACGATCACGTTCACCTTCGACTGAATGGCAATACTGGCGTAGGGTGTGGTCAAAAATTGAAAATACAGGGGCACTTTCACCCCAAAAATACAGGCTAGAAATGAAAAAATTCTAGAACGCACCATCGCATCAAACCAATCAAATATCCTTTTATATACTGGAGGCATTTCGTGAACAGTATCTAATCCTGATTTTCATTATAAACCCTTAACGAATATAAATTAAATGTAAATAATTAGATCTTAGCCTTTGTGTTAACTTATAAAATAATAAGTAACTATCTACTTACTCTGGCAATAAGTAACAAAACAATAAGGGAATTCTTCATGGAAAGACAAATAAAACTATTTTCACTGAAGAGAAAAGGAGCAGCAGTCCCTAAAGTAAACATAATTAGTATCAAATCAACTTTCTCATGAAGACGAAGCTTCTGGGTTTAAAGATACTTAATTTCAATTAATTTTGGTCGTTAAAATTATGGTTTTTCTTATAAAAAAGAGTGCGTTGCTATGAAAAATGAAAAGTCAGTGAAAACAATTCAAAAAAAATCGAAGTTTAGAGACTATTTACGCTATCTGCGGATTAAATTTAAAAGGTATAATTTTAAAAGTGGAAAAAATAAAAATGCATCTCTCGATGTGAGACACCTTTCTGACCATTTAAAAAAAGACATTGGTATATATGATAAAGACCACTAACATCATTAATATCTCTTCGTACTCTTGTCTTACTCGTTGTGTCACAAAGTTTAGTTGCACTACATGCGCACTGATTTTTAGAGGCAATTAGGCTGCTGTCTGCAAAATGTCTCCCAAAAAGATAATCCTTCAGGATTATATGAGCTGTCCATTTTAATTATCGACCATAGTTCCACTCCTACAAGGGTGGAACTAGCTTCCTCATCAGGTTTCCATTCCGGGCACTGATACATCTTACCTTGCCAGTGACTTTGCTCAACGATTAGACAATGGTCAATATTGTGTAGAGACAGATAGAAAAGGAGTACTTCTTTGATTTCATCATCAATGCTACAGGAATACAACGTTCACTCGATAGAAGCAATCCGGTACTTGATAGCCTGCTAAGTCAGAAACTGGTGATATTCAAATGGGCTTGTATGCTCTTGGGCGGATAACTTGTGGTGATTTTTACATAGTCAATAACATAGATATGATTAATAACCAAATCTCCACTTTATTGTCATCCTTCAAGCTAAAAAAAGGGGAAACCAAAACATGTATCTAGCCTCATTCATAGCTTTGGTTGGCTCGCTCTTATTTACATATTTCGAGATACCACTAGGTGTAATGTTCGGTGCCCTGATTGCTCTTTTGTTAACGGTAAAAACAGGGTTTACTCTAGCTCTTCCCAAAAGCACATTGACCGGAGTACAGTTAATCCTTGGTGCCACAGTGGGCTCAATCGTCCCTATGCAGACTCTTTCCAAGGGTTATCCGATATTACTTTTTGTGGGAATCGTCCTTTGTATGTCCGCACAAGTTCTCACCTCGTATCTCTGGCTTTCTAAGCGAGAGAAATGGTCAAAATATGAAAGCCTACTTGGGGCGGTCCCGGGAGCGATGGCCGCGGTTCTTGTCATTAATGAAAATCACAATTCACCTTCTAGTAAAGTGATTTTCACTCACACAGTTCGACTCATTTTCTTAATCATAGCTTCCGCTCTTCTTGTCTCAGCGGACAATTCACCAGTTCCTGGGCCGGCTATTTCCTTAGACAACCTTTGGATACTTCTCCCACTTTTCCTCGCCTACTTTTCAGGTTTGCTTCTCGATAAAATTGGTACTCCAGCACCGTATATGGTGACTGGGATGTTAGCAACTATGTTTGTGAACTCTGAGTTACCGTCATACAACTTTCTTGTCCCGACAGAGCTTGTTTTTATTGCAACATCCGCTCTAGGGGCATTAATTGGGATTCGTCTAAAAGATATAACCGTTGTAGATATCTTCTCTTATGCGCGAGCTGGGATTATTGCTACAACGTTAAGTCTTACAGTCACAGTTGTTTTTGCATATATATTCAGCAAGCTAATTGATAAGGAGTTCATCGTACTCTTGATGTCGTGGGTTCCGGGCAGTGTGGAGTCTATGACTGTCGCTGCCATTTATCTTGGACTAGAGCCTGCATTAATAATGCTTAGTCATATCATTCGCATGATAATGCTTCATTCTATCCCTCTCGGCTTCAATATTTATAAGTATTTACGGAGACAATTATGAAATGGGACATTGGTGTTGGCTTGGTTTCATTAAAAAACCTCAGTTAAGACTGGTTTTTTGCTTTTTCCATTCCTAATAAGCTCTTTTCACTTAAATGCATTTAATTTACCTATTGAAAGAAATTCAACTGGAACTTCCGTTCTTCAACGGTATCCAGTCTGTACTTTGTAGTATTGAAGAGCGGAGTTACGCTGCTTCTATCTAAAAACATCAGAAACAATAAAGCTTGAGAAGTACAATATCCTCTCATCATTTTTTGCTTTGAACACATTATTCATCATCGGTAAATCTATCTAATTTCTATTTAGACCGTCAACCTCCTTCGGTAATCACACCACTCCCAAAAAGTGAACACTAAGGCGATCTTTTCCCAGAGCACACCCAGAGCACAGTCCCAATGCATGGCGGCATAACACGTCTCTGGACAAAAGTTTGTTAGGCGATTTACTCTATTTAGACCATTACGTATTAGAAAAAATATAGGTATTACACGATATATTTTGGTTATCACTCCTCAAGGTATGCTCAATATTTACACATAGAAAGACTGTGCTATTCAATAGGCAATCTCTAAACATCGCCAGCAACCACGACATCATAATGTATGGGTTCGACGTCATATCATGGTGAGAGCTGCGTTAAGTTGCTTAAACAATGGTGGGTGATTAAAAATATCAGTCATAGTACGACTAGGTTTATGGATTTAGAGCGTACTGCGGGAATCGCCCCCGCATCATCATCTTGGAAGGCTGAGGGTAATAACCATTAAACGCTGTACGCTTTGCGTTCATATTCCTTGATAATCAGTGGGGTGCTTAGTCAGTTTTAGCCTAGAAAGCCAAATCAGACTTGAAATGGACATCCACATAGTATTTCATATGCTCGGAGCGACAATACCCGCTCCCCAAAGGACGCGAACCGAAGTAGAAAAAAGAGATATTACATACGCCGAATCAACCATTTAGGGATTGGTTCTACGCACCCATCAATCGAGGCTCACTTCTGTGGCCAATTCAACTCGACCACAATAAAAGAACATTATGAAGAGTAAAAGAAGCAGACTTCGAGATCATGAACTGGAAGCCAGTTTATTCAAAAACCGAGCCGTGTTTGCTTTCGTATGTATTGTCTTTCTGGCCGGGCTGCTGGTTCTCAACATTTATAACCTGCAGGTGACAAAACATCAGTATTATCAGACACGCTCTAATTCTAATCGTATCAAAATCATTCCTTTGCCGCCGACCAGAGGGCTGATTTATGACCGCAATGGCGTCCTTTTAGCAGAGAATGTGCCAGTGTTCAGCTTAGAACTCGTGCCAGAAAAGATAAAGAATATTCCCAAAACGATTGAGAGACTCCGTGAAATCATCGATATCTCTCAAGAGCAAGAAGAAAGGTTTAATACAAACCTCAAACGGGCACGACGTTTTAGTTCCGTGCCTCTGTTGGACAACCTCAATGACGAACAAGTCGCCAAATTCTCGGTCAATCGCTATAAATTTCCCGGCGTGGATGTCATGGCAATGCTCAAGAGACATTATCCCTACGCCGATATTTTGACCCATTCACTCGGCTATGTAGGACGCTTGAACGAGTCGGAACTCAACAGGTTCATCAGTGAAGGGAAAGAGCTCAATTATAAAGCCACCAGAAACATCGGGAAAATTGGCATTGAACGCTATTACGAAGACATGCTCCATGGCAAAGTGGGCTATCAAGAAGTCGAAGTGAACAGTCGTGGTCGCGTCATACGTGTACTCAAATACGTGCCGCCTATCCCTGGTCAAGATATCACCCTCAATATCGATATTGAGCTTCAAACCTACATCCATAACCTGCTTGGCGGTCGAAAAGGTGCCGCCGTGGTGCTCGATCCTCGCGATAATGGCGTCTTAGCGATGGTGTCCAGTCCGAGCTATGACCCCAATGCCTTTGTCAGCGGCATCTCCAGGGCCGCCTATAAAGCCTTGCTCAACGACAGAGATAGACCCTTGGTCAATCGCGCCACGTTAGGTACCTATTCTCCAGGCTCGACCATCAAACCCTTTGTTGCCGTTGCCGCCCTCAATGAGGGGATCATTACCCCGAGAACCAAAATTCGCAGCGTTGGCGCGTGGCGAGTTCCCAACAGCAACTCTCGCGCGTTTCGCGATTGGCTCAAATGGGGCCATGGTAGCGTCGACGTGACTCACTCTATCGAACAATCCGTCAATACCTTCTTTTATCAGATCGCCTACGATATGGGCATTGACTCACTCTCCAATTGGATGATGATGTTTGGCTTTGGCCAAAGTACCGGGATCGATATATTCGAGGAAACGTCGGCAAATATGCCAACCAGAGATTGGAAAAGAAGTCGTTTCAATAAACCTTGGTACATCGGTGATACCATCCCTATCGGGATTGGACAGGGTTACTGGACCACTACCCCCATCCAAATCGCCAATGCCACTTCCATCCTAATCAATGATGGCCGAAAAAAACCGATCCGGTTGCTCGATAGTGTGTCGGGTCACAACGCGTCGACCGCCAAAGAGCCAACCGAATTCCCGCCGATCGAAGGTGTACCATCAAACTACTGGGTACTCGCCAGATACGGCATGTATTTGGTGAACCACGGTAAAAAAGGCACCTCCAGAAAAGTGTTTCGAAACGCTCCCTACAAGAGCGCCGGGAAATCCGGTACCAGTCAGGTCTTCGGTCTGGCAGAAAACGAAGAATACGATGCTGAAAACATTCCCGAACACCTAAGAGATTTGGCCTTGTTTACCGGCTTTGCCCCATACAACGATCCGCAAATCGTCGTGACGGTGATCCTCGAAAACGCCGGTGGCGGTTCATTCAATAGTGCGCCCATCGTTAAGAAGATTTTTGATCACGTGTTACTCGAACCAAGTCAGTGAAGTCCGAGCGATAACCCAATCGGTAGCAGTGGGCGATAGCGTCATCGCCCAAGGCTGGCCCGCATTCCCGCGGCAGCCTCAAACGGTTCATTGTAAGATCAGACTGCAAATATGATTGTCTTGCCAATCATAGTGACAAACAAACGTGTCGCTAGTGCCCGTTTCCAACTGAAGCTCAGGCGTAAATGCCAAGCTAACATACCGTTTCTCTAATCACCCTTGCTCGCTCAAAGCAAAAATAGGCCCCAATGTATTGATACGTCGCTTTAAATAACGCTTCTTTGGCCGAAAAGACGAGGGTGCAGATAAATCACATCAATAAGTAGAGCGGGAAGGCAAATTATTGTTGGCAAGTCGAATTTGCCCCCTGATACATCACGGGAATTCACGACGAACAGTATTAGAAAAATGGATAACTTCTAGTAGGGCAAAAACCCATGAACAGGATATAAATGAGTAAAATCACTAACCAATTTTGGTCGGATAAGCGACACCTGTTACCAGGTGCCGCTCTCCTAAGAACCCAGCGTGCAACTTTCACTGCACTGGGCTCAAGCCTCCGCGAAGGCGTACTATGTACACCCACTTGCCAATAAGGCAGATTTTGCAATGCACATTTGAAGCTTCAATACTTACGACCAAAGCTATTCTGGTTAAAGAGTAGCGTTGATGTTCATTAGGAGAGGCACTAACTTTATATAAAGTCATCATTTGCGTTTCTCCTTTAATAAAGTTCCTCAAATCATCTTGCAACGGGAGACCCGCTGGAAGTAGGCTCACTTTCGTGCCAGACATAAGTCTGTATCTGCATCATTACAATACAGCATTAGCTTTCTCCAGCATCCTCTACCTGCACCACTATCGGCTTTCTTCGCAGAAAGCTTTCCCATGAAGGAATGATACAGGCTTACCGTGTTCCGTATGTCGCGTAATGTCAGGTTAGATGCCCACTCTGGTGCGGAGAGCTTAATGACCACGAAAGAGTACTGCCCAACTTCTTTCCCGCTCTCGTTGCCTTTTGGCCACAGCGTATTAACCACTTCCGCTGCTTCTCATGTGGCGCACCTTAAATGGATTCACATATGTTCATCATACTGACTCCCTAGCACTCACCCGATTTGTGGTTGTCAGGAGGAAGTTCTTCTCACGATTTACTTCCCGCCAAGTAGTTACTTGACTTCGTTACATTGTCTGGCTCGCTACTTTATTCAGAGCCATAGGGTCATCTGGTGATACAGATGGTTCACGCTTTCGTGGTGAACAACGCTTCATACGACTTCACGTCGCACGGGTAGATCTGAGCTAGTTGGCACTTTTTGAAGAAAGTGCCAAGAGTAAAGCTTCAGATCTATGAAGCCTCTGGACAATTCCGTGTTATATGTATTGTTAAATTAGCATTTAACGGATTACTTTAGGTACAGCAAAACCCCTAATAGTGGTCAAATTCACTTAGCCACTACAGAACAAAAAATATATTGATACAGTGCATTTACTAGGGGAGCATTCAACAACCTCTGCTCTAACGATGAAGAGGTGGACACTTCACTGCAAAGTTTTCGCATACTCGCGCATAACTCTGGCATTGTCCGCGTACTCTTCATTACCACATGGTTCACCGTTGTTGCTGATCAGAGGGCTTGAATAAGCAGGGACAACCTTTTCAGAATAACTCATGACTGTCCCGTAGTTAGAACAATGAAAAGCTCCAGAATAAGGTTTTACTTTACTTCTATTTGCAGCAAAGACCTGTTCCATGATCCAAAAGTCTCCACTTTCAGAGTTAGGCCGTTCATGCATTGCCCACCCTAAATGTCCTAGCTCATGTTCTAGCACGGTAATCGGGAAGTCCTCCGCAAGCAGTACAAAGCTGTCGTTCAAGTTAACCATTGTCATCCCATTAATCTCCTCTTCGATGACCAATGGATGATTATCACTTAAAACCAAAACGTACTGCTCTTTTGGAGCGTCTAAAAACGAGTTTACCTTCGAAGAACTGATTGCTTGTTTTAGGTCTGAATGCACAGAGGAGATAGACATACTGTCATGAGATATTGATACAGAATGGCTATCCTTGAACACACGAGTTATAGGGATGCATGAGTTAGACAGTATCGTATTAGACATCTTTACCGCTTCTTGCAATCTGCCTTTTAACTCTTCCTTGTTACCAATCTGATTATCAATATAAAAGGTGACATTGGAATTAACGCTTCTTTCTTCTTCGCACTCCGGGAAAGTAAAATTTGGTTTCGTATTTCTTTGGCTGTGCATAATTATAATTACGATCACAATAGAAGCGAGAGTTAAATTTCTTTTAGTCTTTTTCATGAATCCCTCGGTCGCTATTGAGCGTTAAGTCATTAAATGTTTTAAAAAGAATAAACCCGATACTAACAATAGGGAATAATTACCACCACTAATTATTTATCGGTCACTACGGTGATATAGGCGACCTTAATGATTAAATTATGTAATTAGCTTTTTTTGCTTCTTGCATGGCCAATGCAATTTTATTAGCCCCTGATTCAGCTATGTCTTTTAATTCCTTAGTGGTCTTTAATATTAGCTCGGACTTATCCATTATGTTCCCTCTATCTTTGAATTTTCGAAAGAAGCGTTAAATAAAGTAAAACGATCTAAGGAGAATAAACTAAAAATATCAACTATATTAATAATTAAGTAATAATTTATTAATATCAAATCTTTACATACAGTAGCATTGCAGGCTATGGAAATTATCAGGCCTATACTAAGTATGAATAGTTATAATGACCCTTGAGATAAAATACGCTGGCATAATGAAGAACACTTCTCCATTGATGACGAAGTTGAATTTCATTTGGTTTCTTGGGGGAGTCCAAAAAACATTATTGAGTTTGGGGTATATCACGGGGCGAGTCTCGTTTTACTCGATAAGATTTACACCCCTGAATCCATCATAGGCATAGACAAACGTCGAGAACATCCAGCCTTAAGTCAATACCGAAAGGGGCCTTCAGCACACTCGGTAATAGAGCCTTATTGTGGAGTAAAGCAAGATCATACAGACAAGCTCATTCAAATATTAGAATTACACTTCCCCAAAAAAAAATGTAGACCTAATTATTGATGATTGCAGCCATTTATATGAACCAACAAAAGCCGCCTTTTTGACATCATTCCCTTATCTAAAATCAGGTGGGATATACATCATAGAAGATTGGGGATGGGCGCATTGGCCGGGTGAGTTTCAAAAGAAAGAGTTTTTCCCCGGAACTCCTTTAAGTAAATTGGTTTTCGAATTACTCATGCTTCAAAGCGTCATTCCAAATGTCATAGCTAAAATTGAAACTGATTATAATCACGTTGCTATTACTAAAGGAGAAGAGAGTAGCCCCAATAACCGAAAACTATTTGAACTCATAAAATGCAAGACCTCGATTCACATTGAGAAACAATGATAAGTTCCTACACTATATTAGCTCTAGCTATGACTTTAAGTTCATTAGACAAATGGATTTCACGAGTCTTTCTTAAGAAAAATCCTTTATGTAATGAATATTTACTAGCCTATCAAATCACATGCAGTTTACTCGCTGCTCTGTTTGTTATCTTCGAAATCGAACAAATCCCTACAAAATTCGACAATACAAGTGAACTTTGGGAGCTGTTGCTTTTAAGTATATTCAGTGTTTTCTCATGGCTTGGGTTTGCGTACTCAACCTTTAGGGCTCGTGCTTCAATTGAATTAGGCGTTGTCTCGATAATCTCTAAAACAAAGATCATTTGGAGTGCTCTGTTCGGGGTTAGCTTTTTAAATGAGACACTGACTTTCCTTCAAATGACTGGCGTTATACTGATACTTGTCGCTTCACTGCTCATCAGCACAAGTAACAACATGAATCTTCTTTTTTCAAACAATCTACACGCGTGGCTCGCGCCAATCTTTCTCACTCTAGCCATTGGTTTTGATAAAGTACTTACGTTGTACTTACCTACTAGCGTTATCCTTTTTATCGGTTTTTCTGGAACCGCTTTTTTGACGCCTCTACTATTTAAAGTTCATTATAGGTTAATCAAAAAAGTTCTATTTAACGCCGTAATAACAGCCACTTGCGGAACAGCAAGCTACTATTTTCTCTTAAAAGTGCTTAACACTAGCGCTTTTAGTTTAGTCATGGTTTTATTCCAAGGAGCCTTCATCCTCGATATTCTTTTTGGTTACTTCTTTTTAAAAGAGCGCACGAACCTTAAAACGAAAATAGTCTCTTGTTTACTCGCTACCCTTGGTATTTTGACTTTGGCTTCATAACGTACACTTATTTACAGAACTCCAAGTGTGACTCCCCAAAACACAAACTTCACCAAAAAACCTAATCT
>NZ_JBGOOI010000019.1:0-69715 GCF_041439605.1 Vibrio sp. 1F169
CAGCTCGGAAGGATCCTTCAACCGATCACTTTGGCTTTAACTGATCGGCATTAAACACAGAGGTTGGTCTTTAAAATTTAAGTTTATTCTAAATGATTATCGAAACTGTTTTGCTTCCGGAAGAAACTCAAAACCGGCAGACGCAAGTTTTGCAGTCAATGCCGCTTTGTCGATTTCGTAGAAGTTGACCACTCGATCTAAATCACCGCCGAAGTCGTCACGCAGCTTCATGTTGACGATGCTCATCAACATCACAGGATCCATCTTTTCAAAGTTAGCGAGGTTCATATTAGTCCTCGAAATCTGAGATCAGTAGATTCGCTGCGGCAAATGCAGCACGATCTCTTGCTTCTTTAGGAAGAGATTCATCTGCAGCAAGGTCGTTCAATGTTTTTACCGCGCAGGTGATCGCTTTAGGGATATAGCCTTGGTCGCCACTGCCAATTTGAGAATACAGTTCACGCACCAAATCACAACAATCGTATACTTTCATTTTTATACCTAACCAAATGATAACTGATCTCAATATACACATAGAGATAAGCAAAAACAAAGTGGATCTGACTAAGTTCAGAGTTAGTTTGTTCTTGCTCAATATCTCATTCTGTTGATGCTCAATGTATCACTTTGCTAACTTGTTACTTAGCGTGATACTTGCGGTTTAGCGTGATATTTACTGATGCGCCTGATAATTACCGCTTAACTAGAGATCTGCTGTTCAAGCTGATGAGTGACTTCATCAGCTAAGTTGAGCTGCTTTGCTAACTCTTTGAGGTAAGCCTTCTCCATAAAGTTCTGCTCATCCGCTACAATCAAAGAGGCTAAGTAGATCTCACTCGCTTGTTGAGGTGACGTTGCTAATTGAGCAATTTCGCTTGGGTCGAGTGGCTTGTGCAATTCTTCAGACACCAATTTAGTCAGCTGATAATCTGCGCCCATGTTCTCGACGGCTTGTTCAATCTTAGCCATCTCTTCTTCATCAACATGCCCGTCAGCTTTGGACGCAGCAATCATCGATCTTAGAATCAGCACACTATGGTTTGAGTCGTTCTCATCAAATTGAGCTTGTTCGGAATTCGGTGCTTGGCCTTGTTTCGACTGATAGTCGTTATAGACCTTGTAAGCGAGTGCGCCAAGTGCCGCAGCGCCACCAATACCAGCGGCTTTCTTACCCATTTTATTGGTTTTCTTAGAGCCCATTAACGCACCTAAGAGTCCGCCGCCCACTGCGCCAGCGCCGAAGGCTCCGAGCGTGCTTTTGTTGATATTCTTACCACTGCCGCCTTGAGTTAGGCCACTTAAACTTGAAGAGCCTTGGGAAAGCTTCTGAGTACCTTGTTTAACGAGATCTGACTTAAGTGCTTGGTTAAGTAAGCTTTTGATATCCATCGATACCTCCAATGTAATCGTGTCTAAAGAGTTGATGAACCAATATACGGATTTAAAGATGAACAGGGGATTAACTTACGTTATTTACTCTACTGATAAATAGAAGGGTGTTTGAAGGGAAACGACAGGCACAAAAAAGGCCACCTGATGGCAGCCTTTCAATGTTTATCTAGTCAGTAATCGGATTACTAAGCTAGTTGAGCCTTAAGGTGCTCGATAACCGTGTCCATTGCGATAGCTTCTTTATCACCAGTACGACGGTTTTTGTATTCGAAGTTACCTTCGTCCATACTGCGATCGCCGATAACGATAGTGTGAGGGATACCCACTAGCTCGATATCTTTAAACATAACACCTGGGCGCTCTTTACGGTCATCAAATAGTACTTCGATTCCCATAGCCGTTAATTCAGCGTATAGCTTCTCAGCGGCTTCTTTAACGCGCTCAGATTTGTGCATGTTCATTGGTACGATAGCAACTTGGAATGGTGCTAGTGCGTCTGGCCAAGTGATACCGAATTTATCGTGGTTTTGCTCGATAGCAGATGCAACAACACGTGAAACACCGATACCGTAACAACCCATTTCTAGGATTACGCTCTTACCATCAGGACCAAGCACGTTACAGTTCATTGCTTTAGAGTAAGTATTACCTAGTTGGAAGATGTGACCAACTTCGATACCGCGCTTAAGTTGGATGGTACCTTGACCACATGGGCTTAGGTCGCCTTCAACTACGTTACGTAGGTCTTCAACTTGAGCAAGCTCAACGTCACGACCCCAGTTAATACCGAAGTAGTGCTTACCGTCTACGTTTGCACCAGCACCGAAGTCGCTCATTACAGCAACAGAGCGGTCAACGATGAATGGTAGCTCTAGACCAACAGGGCCAAGTGAACCAGGACCTGCACCAACAAGTGCACGGATTTCTTCTTCAGAAGCCATCTCTAGTGGAGCAGCAACCTGTGGAAGGTTCTCTGCTTTCACTTCGTTAAGCTCGTGGTCGCCACGGATGATTAGCGCGATGATGTCTGCATTTACTTCATCAGAAGCTTTAACGAATAGAGTCTTAACGGTCTTCTCGATTGCTAGACCGTGTTGCTCTACAAGTTCTGCGATTGTTTTTGCGTTTGGCGTATCAACCAGTTCCATCTCTTGAGTTGGCGCTGCCGCTTCAGTCGTTGGAGCTAGTGCTTCTGCTTTCTCGATGTTCGCTGCGTAATCAGATTCTGAAGAGAATGCGATTAGGTCTTCGCCGCTTTCAGCAAGAACGTGGAACTCTTGAGAGCCGCTGCCACCGATTGCGCCAGAGTCTGCTAATACTGGACGGTACTCAAGGCCCATGCGGTCAAATGCTTTACAGTAAGCATCGTGCATCGCTTGGTAAGACTTTTCTAAGCCTTCTTTATCGATATCAAAGCTGTACGCATCCATCATAGAGAATTCACGAGCACGCATTACGCCAAAACGAGGGCGGCGTTCATCACGGAATTTAGTCTGGATTTGGTACAGGTTTAGAGGTAGCTGTTTGTAAGAGCTGATCTCGTTACGTACTAGGCTCGTTACCACTTCTTCTGCTGTTGGGCTAAGAACAAATGGACGAGAATGACGGTCTGTGAAACGAAGTAGCTCAGGACCCATCTTTTCAGAACGGCCAGTCTCTTCCCAAAGCTCAAACGGTTGAACTACGGGCATCAAGATTTCAACGGCACCTGCATTATCGATCTCTTGGCGAACGATATTTTCGACTTTACGCAGTACACGTAGACCAGTAGGTAGCCAAGTATATAAACCTGAAGCTAGCTTACGGATCATACCTGCACGTAGCATCAGCTGGTGGCTGATAACTTCTGCGTCGTTTGGAGTCTCTTTCAGAGTAGAAAGAAGGTAGTTACTGGTACGCATTCTATGGTATCCGTTTCATCATTGATAAAAGAAAACTTGCTGTCGTTCGTAACCACAGCAAATCTGATATAGCCGCATATAATATCAGCCTATTTGGGATCTCAAAAGCGTTCAATGTCAGTTACATTGATGAAAAGCGTTTCAACCACGAATTTCACGTTAAGATCGAACAAATTTACCGCATATTCCTTGTTGTCAGGCTTACCTTTCTTATAGGCAGGGCGAGGATCTTGGCCTAATACTTCTTTGATCACCTGAATGATATGGCGTGCTTGTGGGTGGCTTGCGAGCTTACTTTGCGCTTGTTGCGAGAAGTTCACATCTAGCACTTCAGGTTCATCGGCGGCAAACCCCCCTAGTGCATCGGGAATTGAATCCGAGTAGGGGATATAAGGTTTGATGTCGATGATCGGTGTGCCGTCAACGAGATCAACACTGCCCAAGTCCAACCAAGTTTGTCCCTTTTCTTGAGATACCCCTTTGAGTTCAACTGCAGACATGCCTATTCCATTCGGTCTGAATGTGGCACGAGACGCGAATACACCAATACGTTCGTTCCCGCCAAGGCGAGGTGGCCTCACGGTTGGTTTCCATCCTGCTTCAAGGTTCTTATCGAACAAAAACAACAACCACACATGGCTAAATTGTTCAATATCACGAACAGACTCAAGGCAGTTCGCTGCTTCAACTAGCCTGACTCTTGAGGTAGAAGTGGGTACTAACCTAGGCTGTCTTGGCACAGCGAACTTCTCTTTATAAGGAGACTCAATAAAGCCAACAGGTTCAATGGTGTACATAGCAAGGTGTTCTCTGGTTTCAGTTAAGACGGAAAAATATCATAAAATCACTTGTTTTTCTTTTGATAATAATTATCATTTGATGTGTTATAACATATCAAATTAGTTGTTTAAGGGAAATACAATGAAACCGAATATCCACCCTGATTACCGCCCCGTGGTTTTTCATGACACCAGTGTCGATGAGTACTTCTTAATCGGATCAACATTGAAAACAGATCGCACTATCGAATGGGAAGACGGAAATACTTATCCTTACTTCACGATTGAGGTGTCGTCAAAGTCGCATCCTTTCTATACGGGTAAACAGCGAGTGCTACATAAAGAGGGACGCGTTGCGAACTTCACTCGTCGTTTTGGTCAATTAGGTAAGGGAGCGAAATAGAATGAAAGTTGTGAAATCACTGAAAAGTGCGAAAAGCCGTCACCCAGATTGCCAAATAGTAAAGCGTAGAGGCCGTCTCTATGTCATCTGTAAATCCAACCCGAGATTCAAAGCGGTTCAAAAATAGTCAGTCAATTTGATGTGACATGAGTGTAAAAACGAGGGGAAAGTCAAACTTCATTCATTTGTCTGTTTTTCTTTTCCTTCGAGAGGAACTTTGTAGGAGAATATGTGCTCACTTAGCGTACGTTGTTTCTTATTTGTCACTTTATCAATAGCTTACAAGCGCAAGCATAAACCGAATGAATGCATCCGTACCAATTATAAACCTAACTTTCATACTTTAATTGGAGTTATTTGCTAATTTTTTGTTTTTATTAAGTTAAAAAGAATGGTTTGTTACACACTTTGTAACATTTGCGATTTCTAATTGACCCTTTTGTCGAGTAATCTGCGCGGGCAATTTAAACATCTTTGTCACAATTGCACAGGAATCACTACAAGGAGGGAACTGATGAGTTCATCAGCTTCAATAAAAAACAATTCGCCTAAAAAACCTATTTTTACTCGCTTTTTAGATGGCGTTGAATATTTGGGGAACCTATTACCCCACCCAATCACTCTTTTCGCAATCTTCTGCTTAGCAATCCTCGTTACTTCAGGTATTGCTGGTTACTTCGAAGTGTCTGTTATGGACCCTCGACCAGAAGGTGCTAAAGGTCGTGCTGCTGACGGCATGATCCACGTTGTAAGTCTGCTTAACGCAGAAGGTCTACAACTTATTGTGACTAACTTAGTTAAGAACTTTGTTGGTTTTGCTCCACTAGGTACTGTACTTGTTGCTATGCTTGGTGTAGCGATTGCTGAACACTCAGGTCTACTATCTGCTGCAATGCGTGGCATGGTAATGGGTGCTTCTAAGCGTATGGTTACAGTAACGGTTGTGTTTGCAGGTATTATCTCTAACACAGCATCAGAGCTTGGCTATGTGGTACTTATTCCACTAGCAGCAATGCTTTTCCATTCTTTAGGTCGTCACCCTCTTGCTGGTCTTGCTGCGGCATTCGCTGGTGTGTCAGGTGGTTACTCTGCAAACCTACTTATCGGTACGGTTGACCCACTGCTTTCTGGTATTACAGAAACAGCGGCACAGATGATTGACCCGTCTTACACGGTTGGTCCTGAGTCAAACTGGTACTTCATGTTTGTTTCTACTTTCTTCATCGCGATTACAGGTGCATTTGTAACTGAGAAGATTGTTGAACCTAAGTTGGGTAAATACAACGACGAAGAAGCTTCTGAAGATTTATCAAATGATTCGATGGGCAGACTGACGGATGTTGAGAAGAAAGGTCTAAAACTAGCAGGTATTGCTGTATTGGCTGTTTCTGCACTTCTAGCGTGGACTATCGTTCCAGCTGACGGTGTTCTACGTTCAGCGTCTGGTACGGTTTCGGGTTCTCCATTCCTGAAGAGTATTGTTGCGTTTATCTTTGTATTCTTCGCTATTCCTGGTTTTGTTTACGGTAAAGTTACCGGTTCAATGAAGAACGATCGTGACGTGATCAATGCGATGGCAACGTCTATGTCTTCAATGGGCATGTACATTGTTCTTGTATTCTTTGCTGCACAGTTTGTTGCTTTCTTTAAGTGGACTAACTTTGGTCAAGTAATCGCTGTTGGTGGCGCTAGCTTCTTACAAGATATCGGTCTTACTGGCCCAATGTTGTTCTTTGCATTTATCCTAATGTGTGGCTTCATTAACCTAATGATCGGTTCGGCTTCTGCTCAGTGGGCAGTAACAGCACCTATCTTTGTACCTATGCTAATGCTTGTTGGTTACGCACCAGAAACGATTCAAGCAGCTTACCGTATCGGTGATTCAACGACGAACATCATTACACCAATGATGAGCTACTTCGGTCTTATTCTTGCTGTAGCGACGCGTTACATGAAGAACCTTGGTATCGGTACTCTGATTGCTACAATGCTTCCATACTCAATCTGCTTTATGTTCGGTTGGAGTATCTTGTTCTACCTATGGGTGTTCGTATTTGGTCTTCCAGTAGGCCCAGGTGCAGCAACGTTCTACACGCCGTAGTAACGTTAGTACAAGTCATATTGTTAGATTTTAAAGCCTGCCTCGTGCAGGTTTTTTTTGATCGAAAGTATGGTGTACCAATCACGGAAAGTGATCTGAAAGAGTGTAGAAAATTGGGATGATTTAAAAAGAAGAGATGGTGACAAGATGGATCATCAATACTCCGTTAAAGTAGCACTTAGTATCAAGTGTTAAGTAACAAGAACGGAGTATGTCGACAAACATATCTACAGGTTCACGGTTATGGCTATGAACGAATATCAATGTTTCTTAATGATTAGCGCTTTGCTAGCAGGCGATCAAGGTGATTCGCGAACTCACGACGATCGGTCTGTGAGAGGGCGCTTGGTCCACCCGTTTGGATGCCGCTTGAACGCATGGTATCCATAAAGTCACGAATGTTCAGGCGCGCTTTGATGGTTTCTTTGGTGTAGAGCTCGCCACGAGAGCTAAGTGCTTGACCACCTTTGGTGATCACTTCATCGGCGAGAGGGATATCGGATGTAATCACGAGATCACCGGGTTCAGTGCGTTTTACGATTTCATCATCTGCAATATCAAATCCGCTTGGGACTTGAATTGAGTGAATGTTATTACGCTTGGGAACGGGAACCAAATGGTTCGCGACAAAGGTACATTCGACCCCTGTGCGCTCAGCTGCGCGTACGATTGTTTCTCGGATAACCTTGGGACAAGCGTCCGCATCAACCCATATTTTCATAGTGTTCTATTTCTCTGTTAGCTTATTGCTCAGTTAACTTATTGACCAGTTAATTTATTGCTCAGTTAACTTATTGACCAGTTAATTTATTGATCAGTTAACTTGGCTTCTAGCGTGGCAACGCGGGTGGTAAGTTCAAGGATTTGCTTTTCCAGTTGGCTAACACGATCGAGTGCTGGCTCTTCTTGTGTCGCGACTTCAACTTTAGGAACGCGATTCGCGCTTTTCCAGCTCTTGATGGTTGTGATTAAAGCGGGCATCGGAACCGATGTACTCATACGAGCTTTAACTAAAGCAACTGTAGGCTCTTTCCCTTGTGCTTGCAGTCCTTCAAGCACTGATTTTAACTCTTCAGACACATCTTTTGTCAGCATGTTGACCTCCATTTTTAGTCTTCAGCCATTTTACTCGCTCTGGTGAGTGATAGCGAATCATAAAACCGCCCATAGCTTGTGAGAGATCTCTTACAAAGGTTGTGAGATAACACGAATACATCGCTAGAGAGATTGAGGTGCATATGATTAAGTGATTGATTTTTCGTTGTTTTATATAATTAACAACTTTTATGAATTCAAAGTGTGATGCAAATCTATTGTCCCAAATCGTAAATCGCGTAAATTAAGCCTTGTCGGAAGGATTCTGACACGGAACAGGAAAGCACCAAGGATTTGGTTATCTTCAGGATGAAGATTTGGTTACTTAGGATTGAGTAGTCAAGCATGGAGCGTAAGGACATTGTAGGGATACAGTCAGTTAACAGGAAGTTAGCTGCAACGGAATGACAATGGACACCTTTAGGATTTAAAGGGTTGGATTAGCATCAGGACGATGTAAAGGACACCGCTCACGGAACAAGTGATGTGCGCTAACTAGGATTGTTAGCTTTCAGGATGATTGGACACCGCTAGGACGGCGAAGTAAAGGAAAGAGCTGAAGGATTACAGCCACTATTATGGATGATGCATGGAGCATTTATTAGTAGCCGGACTGCTGCGAGTAAGACCCTAGCCCTGACACTTCGGTGTCGGGGCTTTTCTTTATCTGAGACTTTTCTTCTCTCTAGGGGGCTCTTTAATTCAGGAGCTTTTATCTAAGATCGCGACATCTGCTTTTCTGCTAATGGTCAACACAAGGAGTGTTTTATGACGATAGCAACCTCAAGAACGCTGTTGGTACCTTATACCGAACAGCTACAACACGACTTTATCAAGTTGAATTGCTGCCCCGTTAATCGTTCTGAAATGAATGGGCCGCACTCTATTGCCTCTGCGAAGTTCTTATTTCAAGAGATACTGCAAGACAACGTCGGCTTCTGCCGCGCTATCATCCACAACCAAACCCGTGAATATCTTGGGCATGTCTTTATTTCATCAGAAGAGGGTAGGCATGCGCTTGGCTTTATTTTGGATAAAGAGTATTGGAATCGCGGCTTTGCTAGTGAGGTGCTAAAACCATTTTTAAGTTTGGTGTGTTTTGAAGAGCGCCTAACGAATGTTGTTGCGACTGTGAATGTCGGCCACAACCCATCGATTAAGTTATTAGAAAAACTAGGATTTGAATTTAAGGAAACCAAACAAGATTCGTTTGGCCCTTATCATGAATATAGCTATAACGCGCACTGCGACGTTACATTCTATGAGGCTGTAGCTCGAACCGCATAGAGCGGAAGCCGACCATGGTCAGTTTTCCTTGGTACAGGTCATCACCTAATGCCGAAAATTCAAAATGGTACACAGTATGCCAGCGCCAAATGGTCGTGAGTTCATGGCGCATCTTAAGTTTATGACCGTTGAAGGCAACGCTTAATAGCTGCAAGTCGAGCTCTTTACACTTTCTCGCAATGGCAGCTTTCGCAAGCTCGGATTGCCTGCGCTGCTGCCAAAACAGAAAACAAAAGAAGCACAGCATCAAAATAGCCAATAAGTTATCTATCATTTAATCCATACTTCCTTTTAATCACTCTATTCCAATCGTAATTTCCAATCGTAATTTGAGCTTGTGTTAACGAGCTACAGATCTAGCTCGCTTTTGAGTTAGTCGTCAGTCAATTATTGAGACTTAGCCGCTTGTTGTAACTCAATCAATGCATTTGCGAGTTCTGGTGATGGGTTCGAATTCAACAACGGCAAAAATACCATTCTTAGTGTCGGAATCATCACTAAATCTGCAAATAACTGATTGAACAGGTTTTGGTTGCCTGTTTGTGCGAGACGTAACAAGAATTGCTCGGCAATCGCTGGATCTTGTAGTGCGTGCCAGCTGCGACCAGCCAAACCAATCAATACTTCTTGGTGGCTTAAGCGCGGGCTAGCCAGAACTTGGTTAATTACGGCGTTGGTTGTGCTTTGCTCTGCGCCAGAAAGGGCACGTACCAGTGCCGACAGTAAGAACAGATCTGGCTCTTGACTGTTGATCTCATTTTCAGCCATCTCTTGTAAGCGTTGAGCGAGCTTGTCATTGATTTGCGTATGCTCAAGCGCCCCGAGAGTCGCGTATAGAGGTTCTGAAGGCAGCTTATTCAATGCTTTGCGAATCGCGACACCATTTTGTTGGCTGCCTGAGCGAGCGCACATATCAGTGATGCCTTGTAGGCCAACGGTTTTCCAGTTGTCCCAACCGAGTTCGCCAGTGAAGTAGTGTTGAGCGTGTTCGTAGTATTGGCTCGTCGCAAGGTCTAAACCTGCTCTTACTTGGCTATGGAACACGGCCATTTTGTCTTCTGAAGGCTTGAAGGTATATGGGTTGTTAGACAGCTTTTGTTGTTGCTCTTCGCTGATCTCACCGTTCAAACGTGTGCCCATCGCTTCGATAACAAACTTAAGGAAATTGCCGACATCACCTTGATGTAATAGGCCTCTTTCGTCCAGTTTGAATTTTAGGAACCAGATCCACGGTTGCTTGTGTTCGTTCCAGTAACTAATCGCTAAGTGAGCTTGTTTCTGAAGTGGAAATGGGTACGGCTGTTTCCCTTGCTCAACATCAGAGAATAAGGTGTTGTCGATCTTCTGAATACGACGACCTAGGTCGTAGATATCGTATTGGCAACCGCTATTCTTTAGTAACTGAGTGAGCGTGTGAATCGTTTCCATAGTAATAAAGCTCCTAACTTTCTTTCCTAAATAGATGGTACTCTATGCCCCAATTTCAAGGTCACTAGATAAATAACTTGGTGAAAAATGACAGCAGCCACAAAGTTACCTCTTTTACTTCAACAATTAGAACAACAAATGCGTCTATGTTCCCTATGGAGCACGCTTCCGCCTTCGGATGAAGCTCTGGCGAGCGTTGAACCTTTTGCTATTGATTCTCTACAGCCAGAAGAGTGGTTGCAGTGGATCTTTATCGTTAAGATCAACGCAATGATGGATGCCCAAATGAGCCTACCGAAAGGCTTTGCGATTCATCCTTATTTTGGTGAAGTGTGGAAAAATGAGGCAGACAAAGCTGAGCTGCTAGTGACGATTCAGAGCATTGATGAGGTATGCGCGTAATGTTAGAGATCATTTATCAAGATGAGTATTTTGTCGCGGTGAATAAGCCTGCGGGTATGCTAGTGCATCGCTCATGGTTGGATAAACACGAGACTCAGTTTGTGATGCAGACTCTGCGCGACCAAATTGGTCAGCACGTATTTCCTCTGCATCGCTTAGACCGTCCAACGTCTGGCGTATTGGTGTTTGCTCTGTCGAGTGAAGTTGCCTCTGAGGTGATGCCGATGTTCGCCAACCACGAGATGCAAAAAACCTATCATGCGATTGTGCGTGGTTGGATAGAAGAGGGCGATACGCTCGATTATGCGCTTAAGGTTGAGCTGGATAAGATCGCCGATAAGTTCGCGAAAGAAGATAAAGAACCACAAGAGGCCGTCACCATTTACGAGCCGTTAGCGAAAGTCGAAGTGCCGTATTCAACAGGCCGTTTTCCTACCAGTCGTTATTGCTTAGTTGAGATGATGCCAAAGACAGGACGTAAACATCAGCTGCGTCGTCACATGGCTCATCTAAGACATCCGATTGTAGGCGATACTTCACATGGTGATGGTAAGCATAACCGACTGTTCCGTGATGATTTAGACTCACACCGTCTGTTGCTGCATGCTTCTGAATTGCGCTTCATTCATCCTTTCACTAAAGAAGAATTGGTGATGAAGGCGAACTTAGATGAAACGTGGTTAAGGTTGTTTGAAACTTTTGAGTGGGATGCCCACTTAATCGATGCTCAAACTTGCTTGTCGAAGTAAGTCACGCGTGTTTAAGCAATCACGAGTCCAATTGAATAGAGAAAATAGAATAAAAACAAAGGGCTTATAGTGATATCAGCCCTTTTTGATGTCTGTGCGACCTTAACGACATAACTAATGTAGGTTAGTTATTAGTTATTAGCTAACAGTTAATCGCGGGATCATTTAAGTTTTTCTAGATCGGCTTCGATCTCTGCGATCTTGCTTGATACCACTTTTTCTAGATGGCGCAAGTCAGTAAGGATCTTCTGCTTCACATCCACCTCAGCCGTTGGCGTCGGTTTGGTGATCTTGTTGAGTTCATCAATCACAAGAGTGAGGTTGCGGTTAATCTCGGTCACTTCTTTGTATTGATTATTGCCGCCGCTAACAAGCACACTTTTTACTTGTCGCGGGTACTTAAACTTAACGCTTTTCGCGAACAGTTCACCTTTCTGCTTACGAAAGTAAATCTTCAGGATATCTTTGTGCGCTTCTTGGCGAAGGGAGTAACGTTCAATCTGTTTAGGTTCGTGGATACCTAAGCCAGTGAGGTTTGGATACATAAGCGACCTCTAGGTTATGAATGTAATACTTTTATGTAATTGACTTGATCAATGTAGCAGCCTAACGACGAGCTAGATAGTTGATATCTGTGAATTGATTGTAAGTTGTGGGCAAGATCGCTCTCTATCTTTGCCCACGCGTATTTGGCTATTAAAGCAGCTCCAAGAGCTAAACTTGTTTCCTAGTCACAACTTACTTCTAGCTCTAAATTAGCTTTCTAAGGTGCGAGTTCTGAAACGTGTTCGGTTAATCTTTCTCTTAAGGCTTGTTCTTGTTCTTCAGACAACCTTCCTCCCGCGTCACTGGTCAGAATAAACAAATCTTCTGCACGTTCGCCGATGGTGGTAATTTTAGCGCCGTGCAAATTGATGTCTAACTCAGCAAAGGTTGCGCCGACTTGAGCCAACAACCCCGGTGTATCAAGAGCTCTCAACTCCATCAAGGTGCGCTTCTTGCTCTTAGTTGGTAGGAACTCAACCCGAGTTTTTACCTTGAAATGCTGCAAGTTTCGAGGCGTGCGACGTGTCTTAATCTTAGTTGGACGGCCATCAGCTAGAACATGAGTTAGATGTTTCGCAACGGCTTTGTGTCTTGCTTCATCAATCGCTTCACCATGCTGATCAAGTACGATAAAGGTATCCAAAACGTGACCATCTTTACTGACCATGACCTGTGCGTCGTGAACGTTAAAGTTGCGTCTGTCGAGCTCGGCAACCACGGTCGCAAAAAGTGCCGCTTGGTCTTTACAGTAAACGAATACCTCTGTGCCGCCACGTGTCGCTTTTTGGCTGATAAGCACTAAAGGTTGACTCGGATCTTCTAAGCGAAGTAAGTGCTCACAGTGCCATGCGATTTGAGTGTGTGTATGACGCAAGAAATAGTCAGCTTTGAAACGCTGCCACAACACCTCAATCTCACGAGCCGTGAATCCTTCTTTACGCAGCAGTGCAGATGCCATTTGCTGGTTATGACGAATACGGTCTCTGACATCGACCGGGTTTTCTAAGCCGCGGCGCAGTGCGCGCTGCGTAGAATGGAACAGTTCTGCGAGTAGGGTACGTTTCCAGCTGTTCCATAGTTCTGGGTTGGTTGCACAGATATCGGCTACCGTTAGGCACACCAGCAGTTCTAACGACTCTTCGTCGCGTACTTTCTTGGCGAACTCTGTGATTACGTCCGGATCGTAGATATCACGGCGTTGAGCGGTCACTGACATTAACAGGTGGTTTTGTACTAGCCACGCGACTTGTTTGGCTTCCGGCTTTGATAGCCCGTGCTCAATACAGAAAGAGTAAGCTTCAACAGCGCCAATTTCTGAGTGGTCTCCGCCGCGGCCTTTACCGATGTCGTGGAAGATAGCCGCCAGAATCAACAGCTCTTTCTTTTGAACTCGTGGATACACTTCACAACAGATAGGGTGCTTATCGTGGTTCTCGATTTGGCCAAAGCGGTTGATGTGTTTGAGTAGGCGAATACTGTGTTCATCTACGGTGTAAACGTGAAAAAGATCAAACTGCATTTGACCAACAATTTGGCTCCACTGTGGCAAATAGGCCGATAGCACGCCCAATTTGTGCATCAAACTAAAGGCTTTGTGCAGTGCATTTGGGTGGCGAACCAAATCCATGAACTTGTCACGAGCTTCAGGAATGGTATGCAAAAAGCGATTCAATCGGCGACGTGCGGTTCGCAGTTGTCGCAATGTTGGTGGGCTTACCCCTTCGATAGAAGAGTCATTCGCGATATGGATAAACATATCGAGAATCGTTTCTGGTCTCGCTTGGAATAGAGCCGGCTTACGCGCTTCGATCAATGAACCTCGACGTTGGAAGTCGTTGTCGAGAATCTCGGCTTCTTGTGTTTGACCGCCATTGATGATCGCTTGATCGAACAACTTAAGCAGCATCTTATTGAGCTCAGCTACGCGGCGAAGTGTTCGATAGAACTCTTTCATCATCATCTCGACGCCACGGTTGCCTTCACCACTGTAACCTAGGTGTTCCGCTACCTGAGCTTGATGGGCAAATGTGAGACGGTTGTCGTAACGGCGCAGTTCAATGTGCAGTGCAAAGCGAACACGCCACAAGAAATCTTGGCACTCGACCAACTCACGATATTCAGCATCGGTTAGAAAGCCGTATTTGCTCATCTCCAATAAAGACGTTGCACCAAAATGTCGACGCGCAACCCAGCTCAGGGTGTGGATGTCTCTGAGCCCTCCCGGAGTCGATTTGATGTCCGGTTCTAAATTATAGGTGGTGTCGTGGTAGCGAGCATGACGCTCTCTCTGTTCTTGAATCTTGGCTTTGTAAAACGTCTCACTTGGCCAAAATGAATCGGAATGAATCTTTAGCTTCAGCTCTTGGAAGGTGTCTTCACTGCCACACAGTAAGCGCGACTCTTGCAGGTTAGTGGCAACGGTTAAATCATCGGTGCCGATCTCAAGACACTCTGCAATGGTACGCACCGCGTGGCCGACTTCGAGTTTCAAGTCCCAGAGTAGTGTAATGAATTGACTGACTTTTTCACCCAGTGCGGGTGGCAGTGTTTTTTGCGAGACAATGAGGATATCAATATCGGACAAAGGGTGTAGTTCACCACGGCCATAGCCTCCCACCGCAACAAGTGAAATATGAGGCAGTTTGTTGAATCCAAAATGCTCCCATAAACGATTGAGAAGCAAATCCATGTATTCGGAACGAAGCAGCACCAAATCGGTGACTGGATGATGATTCAGAAATTCATTTTTTTGATACTGCGTGAAGATTTCGAGCTGATTTTTTATTTCGCAGATTTCAATTTGTTCTTCATTGAACGTAAGGGGACATTGATAAGGCATAGTCTGCTATCCGTGCAAGCAAATGAGAATAGTAAACAATTTAACAGAAGCTGATGGAAAATCGAAATTGAGCGGATAAAAAAAATATCCTCGACAGGCGAGGATATTTTTAAAAGTCTGAGGTATTCAGCTTGTTGAACTAAGCATTCTTCATGATACGTGGGATCGTATCGTCGCTGCGTAGTGTTAGTACCTCACAACCAGTATCCGTTACAACCAGAGTGTGTTCCCACTGAGCTGAGTTCTTGCTGTCTGCTGTGTACACTGTCCAGCTATCTTCGTCATCTAGACGACAGCCAAACTTACCCGCATTGATCATTGGCTCGATTGTGAAACACATGCCTGCTTTCAGTACGGTACGGTCACTGTTTTTGTAGTGAACGACTTGTGGATCTTCGTGGAACTCAGAACCAATACCGTGGCCACAGTAATCTTTTACAATAGAGAATTTAGCGCGTGGATTGTTCTTGTTGTTTGTTTTGATGTACTTCTCAATAGCAGTACCGATTTGGCCAAGTTGAACACCTGGTTTAACCTGACGCATGCCTTCGTAAAGTGCTTCTTGAGCAACCATGCATAGACGTTTGTTTGCTGGTGAAACTTCACCCACAAGGAACATTTTAGATGTGTCACCATGGTAACCCTGCGGACGAGTGCTTAGGTCTGCATTTTCGTCATCAGGAACAATCACAGTGATGTCAACGTTTAGAATATCGCCATCTTTCAATACTGCAGGTTTGAATTGACCTGTGCTACCAGTCTCATCTTGTGATGCTGGAATACCATGACACACGATATGGTTGATAGACGTACAGATAGACTTAGGGAAACCGTGGTAATCAAGTGGTGCTGAGTATGCGCCTCTCTCTAGAGCGTACTCGTGACAGATTTGGTTAAGCTCTTCTGTCGTTGTACCTACTTGGATGTGAGGTTCAATCATCTCTAAAATTTCAGAAGCCAGCTTGCCGGCGACGCGCATTTTTTCAATTTCTTCAGCAGTTTTAATTTTTACAGCCATTGCATATCTCTTAATTTGGTAGCACCTAAGTGTGCATATTGGGGCTATTCTATCAGTGCAGCATTTTAGCGCAACATTCCCATATCCATACAATGCTGGTGGATACTACTTAACTTAAGCCGATATTGCGCTGTAAGACGATGCTGAATCGATTTGATTAGGCCGCGATTTATCGGTGAAATCCGCTAATAGGCTACAGTATAGCAGTCGCCATTTTTGGATTTTTTTCTAGCCATAGATAGACAAAATATGGTATAAAGCGCGCCGGACATCAGGACTGTTTTCTCCAATTGGCGAAACAAGCTTTGTGTCCACTAACTTATTTCTTTAAATCACACACATTCCGACACATGTTCCGGGGTGCCTCAACAACACAGATAACGGCTGAAAAGTGGTTAGTTGTTAGGGGTCGGATTCATGGGGGATGTGGAGGCCTAACCCCATAGAGGATTTTAAAATGGCAACTGTATCAATGCGCGATATGCTTAAAGCTGGTGTTCACTTCGGTCACCAAACTCGTTACTGGAACCCAAAAATGAAGCCATTCATCTTTGGTGCTCGTAACAAAGTACATATCATCAACCTAGAAAAAACTGTACCAATGTTCAACGACGCTCTAGCTGAAATCGCTAAAGTTGGCGAGAAGAAAGGTAAAGTTCTTTTTGTTGGTACTAAGCGCGCTGCATCTGAAGCTGTTAAAGAAGCTGCTATCAACAGCAACCAGTTCTACGTTAACAACCGCTGGTTAGGCGGTATGCTAACGAACTACAAAACTGTTCGTCAGTCTATCAAGCGTCTGAAAGAACTTGAAGCGCAAGCTCAAGACGGTACTTTCGACAAGCTTACTAAGAAAGAAGCTCTAATGCGCACTCGTGAAATGGAGAAGCTAGAGAAGTCTCTTGGTGGTATCAAGAACATGGGCGGCCTTCCAGACGCTCTATTCGTTATCGATGCTGATCACGAACACATCGCAGTTAAAGAAGCAAACAACCTAGGTATCCCAGTTTACGCTGTAGTTGATACTAACTCTAACCCAGACGGTGTTGACTTCGTTATCCCTGGTAACGATGATGCAATCCGTGCAGTACAGCTTTACCTAAACGCTGCTGCAGACGCGGTTAAAGAAGGTCGTAACAAAGATGTTGCTGCTGTAGCTGCTGAAAAAGACGGTTTTGTAGAAGCTGAATAATAGCGGCTCTGAGCCATATTTAGTTCATATTAAGCGGTCATAATCGATGGCTTAAGAACTGAATACAGTCAATATCAGGGGCCAATTAATTAGGCCCCTGTTTTTTATCTTTTTTAGAATTTACTGAGGAATAGAGAATGGCAACTGTAACTGCAGCTCTAGTTAAAGAACTTCGTGAACGCACAGCTGCGGGCATGATGGAATGTAAAAAAGCGCTTGTTGCTGCTGAAGGCGACATCGAGCTAGCAATTGAAAACATGCGTAAATCTGGCGCAGCGAAAGCAGCTAAAAAAGCTGGTAACGTTGCTGCTGAAGGCGCAATCATCATTAAAGAAGAAGCTGGCGTTGCTGCTCTTCTTGAAGTGAACTGCCAAACTGATTTCGTAGCTAAAGATGCAGGTTTCCTTGCATTCGCTAACGAAGTTGCTGAAGTTGCTCTAGCTGAACGTCTAGACATCGTTGCACTTCAAGCTAAGTTTGAAGACGCACGTATCGCTCTAGTAACTAAGATCGGTGAGAACATCAGCATCCGTCGTGTTGAGCTTGTTGAAGGTGTTGCACTAGCTTCTTACCGTCACGGCGAGAAAATCGGTGTTGTTGTTGCTGGTGAAGGCGAAGCTGAAACGCTTAAGCACATCGCTATGCACGTTGCTGCTTCTAAGCCTGAGTACGTTAACCCATCTGACGTACCTGCTGACGTAGTAGAAAAAGAAAAAGCTGTTCAAGTTGAAATCGCTATGAACGAAGGCAAACCACAAGAGATCGCTGAGAAAATGGTTATCGGCCGTATGAAGAAATTCACGGGCGAAGTATCTCTTACTGGTCAAGCTTTCATCATGGAACCTAAGAAAACTGTTGCTGACATTCTTAAAGAGAAAGGCGCATCAGTTACTACCTTCGTTCGTTTAGAAGTTGGTGAAGGTATCGAGAAAGCAGCTGAAATGAGCTTCGCAGACGAAGTTGCAGCGGTACAAAAAGGTTAATCCTTAGCGTATTGTTTGAAAAGAGACCGTGGCAAATGCTGCGGTCTTTTTATGAATAATGAATTATTTCCGGCTTTTAGCTGTTATGAATGCAAACTGAGCTCTTCAGTTTTTATCCATGACTGTTAATCATCAACTCTTTGGAAGGTAAGCTCCATGACTACGAACCCTAAACCAGCGTATCAACGTATTCTGTTAAAACTTAGCGGTGAAGCGCTACAAGGCGAAGAAGGTTTTGGTATTGACCCAACGATCCTTGATCGTATGGCTCAAGAAGTAAAAGAATTAGTTGAACTAGGCGTTCAAGTTGGTGTTGTTATCGGTGGTGGTAACCTTTTCCGTGGCGCAGGCCTAGCAGAAGCGGGTATGAACCGTGTTGTTGGTGACCATATGGGGATGCTTGCAACGGTAATGAACGGCCTTGCTATGCGTGACGCACTACACCGTGCTTACGTAAACGCACGTGTAATGTCAGCAATTCCTCTTAAAGGTGTATGTGACGACTACAACTGGGCAGATGCAATCAGCCAACTACGTCAAGGTCGTGTTGTGATCTTCTCTGCTGGTACTGGTAACCCATTCTTTACTACAGACTCTGCTGCATGTTTACGCGGTATCGAAATCGAAGCTGACGTAGTTCTAAAAGCAACAAAAGTAGATGGTGTATTTACTGCTGACCCAGTAGCAAACCCAGACGCAGAGTTGTATGATACGTTGTCTTACAACACAATTCTTGAGAAAGAATTGAAAGTAATGGACTTGGCCGCATTTACGCTAGCACGTGACCACAAAATGCCAATCCGTGTATTTAACATGAATAAGCCAGGCGCACTACGTCGCGTGGTTATGGGTGAAACTGAAGGTACATTAATCAGCGACGCTGACTAATTTTTCGGGCTTACTGAAGTATAATGCTTCGGTAAGCTTATCCTTATCACTCCAAATAAAAAGCTTTCTTGAAGAAAGAACATAATCAAGGTGAAATTGTGATTAACGAAATCAAAAAAGACGCTCAAGAGCGCATGGTAAAAAGTGTTGATGCACTAAAAAACAGCCTACAAAAAATCCGTACAGGCCGTGCTCACCCGAGCCTACTTTCTGGTCTTACTGTTGAGTACTACGGTGCACCAACGCCTTTGACTCAAGTAGCTAACGTTATTGCTGAAGACGCACGTACACTAGCAATTACAGTGTTTGATAAAACACTGACTCCTCTTGTTGAAAAAGCAATCATGACTTCTGACCTAGGCTTAAACCCTATGTCTGCAGGTACGGTTATTCGCGTTCCACTTCCACCGCTTACGGAAGAGCGTCGTAAAGACCTAGTTAAAATCGTTCGTGGCGAAGCTGAAGGTGGCCGTGTTGCTATTCGTAACATCCGTCGTGACGCGAATGGCGATCTAAAAGCGCTTCTTAAAGACAAAGAAATTTCAGAAGATGAAGATCGTAAAGCACAAGACGAAATTCAAAAGCTAACTGACGCTGCGGTTAAGAACGTAGACGAAGTTCTAGCAGTTAAAGAAAAAGAGTTGATGGAAGTTTAATTTTCCATATTCTTTCTTTCAGGAAAAACGCTGTACTCACGGTGCAGCGTTTTTTTATGCTATTCTGTTCGACTATTAGAATTTGATTCACTCTTTTATGCATAATTCTCAAGCGTTCACAGACTCTCTTCCTAAACACATTGCTATCATTATGGATGGTAATGGTCGCTGGGCAAAAGCTCAGGGTAAGCCTCGTGTCTTTGGTCATAAAAATGGCGTTCAAGCTGTTCGAAAAACCATATCTTCAGCAGCCAGACTTGGCATCAAAGCCGTAACTCTTTTTGCTTTTAGTAGTGAAAATTGGCGTCGTCCTGAAGAAGAAGTGGGTCTCTTGATGGAACTGTTTATTTCAGTGCTATCGAGTGAAGTAAAAAAGCTTCATAAAAATAATCTACAACTTCGTGTCATTGGTGATAAAAGTCGTTTTAATGAGCGACTACAAAAGAAAATAGAAGAAGCGGAAGCTTTGACTAGCACCAATACGGGTATGGTTATTAATATTGCGGCTAACTACGGCGGTAAGTGGGATATCCAGCAAGCGATGACTTCGATTGCTCAACAGGTTAAGTCTGGCGATATTAATGTAGAAGACATTGATGAAGCTATGATTACACAACACCTGACGATGGCAGATATTCCAGAAGTCGATCTACTTATCCGCACCAGTGGCGAGTGCCGCATTAGTAACTTTATGCTTTGGCAATTAGCTTACGCCGAAATGTATTTCACTGAACAATTCTGGCCAGACTTTAATGAAGATAGCTTAGTAGAAGCTGTGACTTGGTTTGTAAACCGCGAGCGTCGTTTTGGATGCACCGGTGAGCAAATTAAAGCTCTGATGGACAGTTAATAAGGATTTTTTTGGTTTGAAACAACGAATTATTACGGCGTTGATTTTAGCTCCCCTAGTTATTCTAGGTATTTTCGAGTTATCACTTCCCACGTTTATTCTTTCACTAGCAGTAATCTCGCTATTGGGTTTTTGGGAGTGGACTCAGTTTGTTGAAAGCAAATCACGTTATTTAGCGTTGATTCCAACAGTTGTGGTAAGTGCTGCAAGTTTTGCTTTTATACCTTTTGATGCATTTAGCCTTAATAACTTATCGGGTGCTCACTACGCCATTCTAACGATTGGTTCAATTTGGTGGGTAATCGCGAGTGGTATGGCAGTGACTTATCCTAAGTCTATGCCAGCATGGAAAGACTCATCCATTCTTCGTCACGCATTTGGCGTGCTGACTTTGCTACCATTCTTCTGGAGTGTGGTTATCCTGCGTGCTAACGGTATCGATGTTGATCCTTACCACGGCGCAAAATTGGTGATGTTCGTTTGCTTGCTTGTTTGGGCTGCGGACAGTGGTGCTTACTTTTCAGGAAAGAGCTTTGGCAAGCGCAAAATGGCCCCTGCGGTGAGTCCTAATAAAACGATTGAAGGTCTTATTGGTGGCATCATTACAGCAGTGTTCGTGGCCTGGATCTTTGCTGACTTGTTTGATATCCAATTCACAAGCCCTCTCCACATGATTGTTATTACTCTTGTGACCGTCGTTATTTCTGTTCTTGGTGATCTTGTTGAAAGCATGTTTAAACGTGTTTCTGGGGTGAAAGACAGCAGTAATCTGATTCCTGGTCATGGTGGTATACTTGATAGAATAGATAGCTTAACGGCTGCGTTCCCTGTCTTTGCTCTGCTTTATTTAGCATTCTAATAAAAAAGGGCAGTGATTCTGCCCTTTATTACATTTCTACGGTCATATGTGATGCGAAATCTAACTATCCTTGGCGCTACCGGCTCAATTGGTGCAAGTACACTAAAAGTCGTTGAACAAAACCCAGAACTCTATTCGGTTGTAGCAATGGCTGCAGGCTCGAATGTTGAAAAGATGCTGGCGTTAGTTGAAAAGTGGCAACCAAGCTATGTTGCTATGGCTTGCCCTGATGCAGCATCTAAGCTGACTGAAGTGGTGTCTGCGAATCACCCAAACATCAAAGTTCTTTCTGGCTCTGAAGGCATGTGTCAGGTCGCTTCTCTAGATGAAGTGGACACGGTAATGGCTGCTATTGTGGGTGCGGCAGGTTTGCTTCCTACGATGTCAGCGGTTAAGGCTGGTAAGCGCATCTTGCTGGCTAACAAAGAAGCGTTGGTGATGTCAGGGCAGTTATTTATCGACGCCGTAGAGAAGTACGGCGCTGAACTACTTCCTGTTGATAGTGAACACAATGCTATCTTTCAATGCTTGCCTCAAAACGTACAAACTAACCTAGGCCGTTGTGATTTAGAAGAGAACGGTATCAACCATATTCTTTTGACTGGTTCGGGTGGTCCTTTCCGTTATACGGACGTTGCAGAGCTAGAGTCGGTAACACCAGAACGAGCTATCGCACACCCAAACTGGTCAATGGGCCCTAAGATCTCTGTCGATTCAGCAACTATGATGAATAAAGGCTTAGAGTACATTGAGGCGAAATGGCTATTTAATGCCTCTCAAGAGCAACTCAAAGTTATTATCCACCCTCAGTCTGTGATTCATTCTATGGTTCAGTACAAGGATGGCTCGGTGCTCGCTCAAATGGGCGAACCCGATATGGCAACGCCAATCGCTTTGACGATGTCTTATCCTGAACGCACAGAAGCGGGTGTTAAGCCTCTGGATTTCACCAAAGTGGGCGAGCTTACCTTCTTAGAGCCCGATTTAACTCGTTACCCATGTTTGAGATTAGCCATTGAGGCGTGCTATTTGGGTCAGCATGCAACAACAGCGATTAATGCGGCAAACGAAATTGCAGTCGATGCTTTCTTGAACAATCAAGTGAAGTTTACCGATATTGCTATCATTAACGAGCATGTTATGAACAAAGTATGTGAACAACATAACTCTGAGGGCTTAGATAGCTTGGAAAGCCTTCTTGAGCTAGATAATATGTCTCGTCAAATAGCCATTCAATTTATTAAAGAGCAGCTAGCATGAGTGGAATTCTGTGGAACTTCGCATCTTTTATTGTAGCGCTTGGTATTCTGGTTGCTGTTCATGAGTTTGGACACTTCTGGGTTGCTCGTCGTTGTGGTGTGAAAGTAGAAAAATTCTCGATTGGTTTTGGTAAATCAATCTGGAGCAAGATCGGCCGTGATGGTACTGAATACAGCTTGTCAGTGATTCCGCTAGGCGGCTACGTTAAGATGCTCGATGGGCGTGTTGATGACCTTTCTGAAGACGAACAGCAATACGCTTTTGATAAGAAACCGTTGTGGAAACGAACGGCGATTGTGGGTGCAGGTCCAGCATTCAACTTTATATTTGCCGTGTTCGCATATTGGCTGGTTTTTTTGATTGGTGTTCCAGCGGTTAAGCCTGTGATTGGAGAGGTCACCCCGCAATCTATTGTTGCACAAGCCGGAATTGAAAGTGGAATGGAACTTAAATCTATTTCAGGAATCAAAACCGCAGATTGGGAATCAGTAAACTTGGGTTTGATATCACATATTGGTGATGAGTCCATGACTGTAACGGTTTCTTCTCAAGACGACATCGGCCTTGAACAACAGATAACATTGGATATTTCTGACTGGTCGTTCAACCCAGAAACTGAGTCAGCAATGACAACGCTTGGTTTTAGACCGTATTCTCCAGAGATATCGACAGTGCTCGCTCAAGTTATTGATGACGGTGCTGCCTATTCTGCAGGGCTAGAGTCTGGCGACAAAATTGTCGAAATTAATGGTCAGCCTATTGAACAGTGGAAGTCGGTTGTTGAATTAATCCGTTCACACCCAATGATGCCCTTGGACCTTGTCGTATTACGAAATGGTGTTGAGCGGTCATTGGTTATGACGCCGAATAGTCGCGAATTTTCTGATGGTTCTACAATCGGCTATGCGGGTATTGCTCCCGAAGTCGCAGAATGGCCAGAAGATTATCGCTTTGAGTTACAATTTGGTGTAATTGAGTCTGTAGGAAAAGCATTTGATAAAACAGGTCAAATCATAGGTTTGACGCTGACAATGCTTAAGAAGCTCATCGTTGGTGATGTTGGTTTAAACAACTTGAGTGGCCCAATTTCAATTGCTAAAGGCGCAGGGGCAACCGCCGATTACGGTTTGGTTTACTTCTTAGGTTTTTTAGCTCTGATTAGTGTTAACTTGGGTATTATTAATTTGGTTCCGCTGCCTATGCTTGATGGCGGACATTTGCTCTTTTTCGCTATTGAGGCCGTTACTCGTAAACCTGTACCTGAAAAAGTTCAAGAAATGGGATACAGAGTGGGAGGCGCAATCCTCTTCTCTTTGATGGCTCTGGCAATATTTAATGATTTTACTCGTCTGTGAATGGTTTCTCACAGGCATTGGTAGTAGCAAGGAATAATTAGAATAAGTATGGCGATTAAGCAAATTCTGTTCGCAAGTCTATTGGCCACTAGTGTGGCTGCGAACGGAGCACAAAACTTTGTAGTTCAAGATATCAAGATCGAAGGTTTACAGCGTGTTGCACTTGGTGCAGCTCTACTGAAAATGCCAGTACGTATTGGCGATGAAGTGGATGACGGCGATGTATCTGAGATCATTCGTGCACTGTATGCTTCAGGCAACTTTGAGGACGTTAAAGTCCTTCGCGATGATGATGTTTTAGTTGTTCAAGTCAAAGAACGACCGACCATCGCAAGCATCTCATTCTCAGGTAACAAGGCGATCAAAGAAGAACAACTTCAGCAGAACCTAGATGCATCTGGTGTTCGTGAAGGTGAAGCCCTTGACCGTACTACACTGAGTAACATTGAGAAGGGCCTTGAAGATTTTTACTACAGTGTTGGTAAGTACAACGCGACAGTGAAAGCCGTAGTGACGCCTCTGCCTCGTAACCGTTCTGACCTTAAGTTTGTGTTTACTGAGGGCGTGTCCGCTAAGATTCAGCAAATTAACTTTATCGGTAACGAAGTTTTCTCTGACGCTGATCTACTTAGTCGTTTCAACTTGAACGTTGATGTTGCATGGTGGAATTTCCTTGCGGATGAAAAATACCAGAAGCAAGTACTGGCTGGTGATATCGAAGCGTTGAAGTCTTACTACCTTGACCGTGGTTACCTTAAGTTTAAGGTAGATTCGACTCAGGTTGCGATCTCTCCTGATAAGAAAGGTGTTTACATCACGCTAGGCCTAGACGAAGGCGAAGCTTATACCGTTAAAGATGTCTCTTTCCGTGGTGAGCTTATCGGCCGCGAGGCTGACTTCGAAGCGTTAGTGCCATTCGAAGATGGCGATACATATAACGGTTCTTCTGTAACGTCTTTAGAAGAGAGCGTGAAACGAATTCTAGGCGAATCTGGCTATGCATACCCACAAGTTCGTACTATTCCTGAATTTGACGATGAGACCAAAGAAGTGTCGTTGGTTATCAATGTAGAAGCGGGCAGCCGTATCTACGTTCGTGATATTCGATTCACGGGTAACAACTCAACGAAAGATGAAGTACTGCGTCGTGAAATGCGTCAAATGGAAGGAAGCTGGCTGAACTCCAAGTCGATTGATACAGGTAAGAGCCGTCTTAACCGTTTAGGTTTTTTTGAAACGGTTGATGTGCAAACGGTACGTGTCCCTGGCAGTGAAGACCAAGTGGATCTGGTTTACAACGTTAAGGAAGCGAACTCGGGTAGCGTCAACTTCGGTGTTGGCTACGGTACTGAATCGGGTGTCAGCTTCCAGGTTGGTTTACAGCAAGATAACTTTGCAGGTTCTGGTAACCGTGTTGGCGTAAGCGCCATGATGAACGATTACCAAAAGAATGTGAGCTTAGACTACCGCGACCCATACTGGAACCTTGATGGCGTGAGTATGGGCGGCAAAATCTTCTACAACGAATTTGAAGCCTCTGAAGCGGGTATTGTCGATTATACCAACCAAAGTTATGGTACGAGCTTAACATGGGGTTTCCCTATGGATGAGCTGAACCGTCTCGAGTTTGGTTTTGGTTATACGCACAACAAGATCGGTAACGTTCCTACCTATATTCAAGTTGAACAGTTTGCGAGAAGTATTGACCAATACGGTGATGAGCATATCTTAACCGATGACTTCGATATCAATATCTCTTGGACGCGCAACAACCTTAACCGTGGCTTCTTCCCTACTGAAGGTAACCACCAACGTGCTTTCGCGAAAATGACAGTACCTGGTTCGGATGCTAAATACTTCAAAGCGCAATACGATGTAAAACATTACATTCCGTTGACTAAAAAGCATGAGTTCACACTATTGATGCGTGGTCGATTAGGCTATGGTAACGGTTATGGTCAAACGGATGGTAATGATAACTTGTTCCCATTCTACGAAAACTACTACGCGGGTGGTTTTACAACACTACGTGGTTTTGGTTCTAACTCAGCTGGTCCAAAAGCTGTTTACGGAAATAGCACGGGCAACAACCCGACGTACAATTCTGCGACCGATGATTCGGTTGGTGGTAATGCGGTTGCTTTGGCTAGCGTAGAGTTAATCGTACCAACACCGTTTGCTTCTGATGAAGCGCGCAGTCAGATTCGAACTAGCGTGTTCTTCGATATGGCAAGTGTATGGGATACCGAATTCGTAGACCGTGGCGCACCGAATAGCGGTCAACAGTACTACTACGATTACTCTGACCCAACAAATTACCGTTCATCTTATGGTGCCGCTCTTCAGTGGATGTCACCGATGGGACCATTGGTTTTCTCTCTAGCGAAACCAATCAAAATCTACGAAGGCGATGACGAAGAATTCTTCACATTCACCATTGGTAGAACTTTCTAATCTTTAAAGGACAATATTTTGAAAAATATGATTAAAGCAGCAGGTTTAGGCCTTGTAGTTCTTAGCTCTTCTTTCTTTGCAACAGCGGCTGAAGCTGCGCAAAAAGTGGGCTATGTAAATACTGCACAAGTATTCCAGGCTCTACCTCAGCGTGAAGTTGTTCTTCAAAAAATGCAGGAAGAGTTCAAAGATAAAGCTGCTGAGCTTCAAAGTATCCAAGCTGAAGCTAAGACTAAGATTGAAAAGCTTAAGCGTGATGGTGAGCTATTAGGGCCTGATGAAGTAGAGAAACTTCGTATTGAAGTCGGCCAACTAGACAGCAAATACAAAATCAAAGCTCAAGCACTAGAAAAAGCAAGCCAACGTCGTGAAGCACAAGAGAAGCAGAAGCTATTCAAAGTAATTCAAGATGCTGTAACTAAAGTTGCAGAGAAAGAAGGCTATGACATGATCGTTGATATTCAAGCTCTGCAGTACGGCAAACCAGAATACAACATCTCTGAAAAAGTAATTAAATCACTGAAATAAGTTTTATGAAGAATCTGACCTTAGCCGAATTGGCAACGATTACCGGTGGAGAGCTACACGGAGACGGTACAGTTACCGTTTCAGCAGTCGCTCCTATGGATAAAGCGCAAGAAGGAAATATTACGTTCCTTTCGAACGTGAAGTACAGCAAGCACCTTGGTGACTGTAAAGCATCCGCTATTATGGTTAAAGAGAGCGAGCGTGAACTGTGTAAGACCAACGTTATTGTGGTCAACGACCCTTATGTTGCTTTTGCTAAGGTTGCTCAAGCGCTTGATACCACGCCAGCGCCAGCTGTGGGTATTGCTGATTCTGCTTCAATTTCAGGCGACGCGACCATTGGACAAAATGTGTCTATTGGTGCCAATGCTGTGATTGAAACTGGCGTAGTGCTTGGTGATGACGTCGTTATCGGTGCTGGTTGCTTTATTGGTCAAAATGCAAAAATTGGCGCAGGTACTAAGCTTTGGGCTAACGTAAGTGTTTACCATGAAGTGGTGATCGGCGAAGCATGTTTGATTCAATCTAGTACAGTGATTGGATCCGATGGTTTTGGTTATGCGAATGAGAAAGGCGAGTGGGTTAAGATCCCACAAGTCGGTTCAGTTCGTGTTGGTAACCGCGTAGAAATCGGCGCGTGTACTACCGTTGACCGTGGCGCATTAGATGACACTATTATTGAAGATAACGTTATCTTAGATAACCAACTTCAGATAGCTCATAATGTTCACATCGGATATGGTTCTGCTATTGCAGGTGGTACTATCATTGCCGGCAGCACAACGATAGGTAAGTACTGTATTATTGGTGGCGGTTGTGTGATTAATGGTCATATAGAAATCGTTGACGGCGTTACAATCACCGGTATGGGGATGGTAATGCGCAGTATCACCGAAAAAGGCATGTACTCTTCAGGTATTCCTTTGCAGCCAAATAAAGATTGGCGTAAAACAGCAACGCGAGTTCATCGTATTGATGAAATGAACAAGCGTTTGAAAACCGTTGAAAAACTTATCGAGAACAGCGCGGAATCATAATTCCAGCATTTCTAATAAAAGGCTCGCGTACAGCGAGTCTTTTTCGTTTATAATCCTTCTCATTAAATAAAGAATATACATAGGAATACGACTTTGACTACTGAACAGACAACGATGAACATTACTGAAATTCAGGAACTATTACCTCATCGCTACCCATTCTTAATGGTTGATCGTGTGACTAGCTTTGAAAAAGAAAAAACACTGACTGCGATTAAGAATGTTTCTGTTAACGAACCTCAGTTCACAGGCCACTTCCCACAACTTCCTGTATTCCCAGGTGTGTTGATCTTAGAAGCAATGGCGCAAGCAACAGGTCTTCTAGCATTTAAATCTTTTGGTGCTCCTTCTGGTAATGAGCTTTACTACTTTGCTAGCGTAGATAAAGCGAAGTTCCGCAAGCCAGTAGTGCCAGGTGACCAATTGGTTATCGAAGTTGAGTTCTTAAAAGAACGTCGTGGCATTGCATCGTTTAACGGCGTTGCTAAAGTAGACGGCGTAGTTGTATGTTCAGCTGAACTTAAATGTGCTCGTAGAGAGTTTTAATATGATTCATGAAACAGCGAAAATTCACCCGGCAGCAGTAATCGAAGGTGATGTAACTATCGGTGCTAACGTGACGGTTGGTCCTTTCACTTACATTGCTGGTAACGTGACAATTGGTGATGACACTGAAGTGATGTCGCATGTTGTGATCAAAGGTCACACGACAATTGGTAAGCAAAACCGAATCTTCCCACACGCAGTGATTGGAGAAGAAAACCAAGATAAGAAATACGGTGGTGAAGACACGACTGTTGTGATCGGTGACCGTAATGTGATTCGTGAAGCAGTTCAGATCCACCGTGGTACAACTCAAGACAAAGCGACCACTGTGATTGGCGATGACAACTTACTTTGTGTAAATGCTCACGTAGCGCACGATGTTATTGTTGGTAACCACACTCACATTGGTAACAATGCTATCCTTGGCGGTCACGTGACGGTTGGCGATTACGCTGGTGTAATGGCATTGTCTGCGATTCACCCGTTCTGTTCAATTGGCGCTTATGCGTACATTGGCGGCTGTTCTGCGGTTGTTCAAGATGTACTGCCGTACGTGCTTGCACAGGGTAATCATGCCGCTCCATTCGGCCTCAACCTAGTGGGCTTGAAGCGTAACGGATTTGAAAAACCAGAAATTCGAGCATTACAGAAAGCGTACAAAGAGTTATACCGTTCAGGCAAAACACTTGAAGAAGCGAAAGCCGCTTTAGTTGAAATGGCGAAAGAGTTTGCTTCGGTAACTCCTATGTTAGAAATGCTAGAGAGTTCTGAGCGCGGTATTATTCGTTAATACTTGATGTGGTTATGTACCAATCAATATGAGTATGACAATAGTTACCTCGTTAGATTGGTATAACAAAAAGATCGCTACTCGTTAGGCGATCTTTTTTGTTTTAGGCAAGAAGGGAATTAGAAAACTATGGCACAGCAAGAAGCAGCAACCAATAGCTTGGACTTTGTTTCGAATGAACCTCTGCGTGTAGGTATCGTTGTCGGAGAACTCTCTGGTGACACGCTTGGCGAAGGCTTTATTAAAGCGATCAAATCACAATATCCGAATGCTGAGTTCGTGGGTATTGGCGGACCAAAAATGAAGGCGCTTGGTTGTGAGTCTCTTTTCGAAATGGAAGAGCTTGCCGTGATGGGGCTTGTAGAAGTGCTTGGTCGTTTACCTCGCTTGCTAAAAGTGAAAGCGGAGCTAGTTAAGTACTTTACTCAAAACCCGCCAGATGTCTTCGTCGGTATCGATGCGCCAGACTTTAATCTAAGACTTGAATTAGATCTTAAGAACGCGGGCATTAAGACTGTTCATTATGTCAGCCCTTCAGTCTGGGCATGGCGTCCAAAGCGTATCTTTAAAATCGACAAAGCAACCGATTTGGTACTGGCTTTCTTACCATTCGAAAAAGCGTTTTATGATAAATATAACGTTGCTTGTGAATTCGTTGGCCACACGTTGGCTGATACCATTCCACTGGAACCGAATAAGAAAGAGGCTCGCGATCTTTTAGGTTTAGATCAAGATAAGCCGTGGTTAGCGGTATTGCCAGGTAGCCGTGGTGGTGAAATGAGTTTGATTGCTCAACCATTTATCGAAACTTGTCAGTGCATTAAGCAAAAGTACCCTGATATCAATTTTGTTGTTGCATTGGTTAATGAACAGCGCAAGAAACAGTTTACAGAGATCTGGCAATCGACGGCACCTGAACTTGAATTTACTTTGGTAGAAGATACGGCTACCAATGTGATTACTGCTGCTGATTCTGTTTTGTTAGCTTCTGGTACTGTTGCTCTTGAGTGTATGTTGCTGAAACGACCGATGGTCGTTGGCTACAAGGTCAATAAGCTCACTGGCTATATCGTTAAGAAATTGTCGATCACAAAATTTGTCTCGTTACCGAATATCCTAGCGGGTGAAGAAATCGTAAACGAACACATTCTTGAGGAGTGTCACCCAGATTACCTTTTCCCATCGGTCGATAAGATGCTTTCAACTGACAACGCGCCACTTATTGAACGCTTTACTGAAATGCATCACTGGATTCGTAAAGATGCTGACAAACAGGCAGCTAACGCAGTTCTGAAATTGATCGGTCGAGAGTTTGTTGAATCATAAAGTGCTTCTTTCAAAAGCATTTGCTTAAAAGTTACAAAGAGAATTGTCATGGCAGTAAAAGAGAAAAAAGAATTTCCTCCTTTTGAGTATCCTCAAGGCTACCAGTTATTTGCTGGTGTTGATGAAGTGGGGCGTGGGCCGTTAGTTGGTGATGTAGTTACCGCCGCGGTTATCCTCGATCCGAATAACCCAATCGAAGGCTTGAACGATTCAAAAAAACTGTCTGAGAAAAAGCGCCTTGCTCTGCTTCCTGAAATTAAGGAGAAAGCCTTGGCATGGTCTGTGGGTCGTTGTTCCCCACAAGAAATTGATGAGTTGAATATCTTACAAGCGACTATGGTAGCTATGCAGCGTGCTATTGCCGGGCTGAGTGTTCAACCTGATATGGCGCTAATAGATGGAAACCGAGTCCCTGAGCTACCGATGGCCGGTCTGGCTATTGTGAAAGGGGATTTACGGGTGGCTGAAATCAGCGCAGCGTCTATCATCGCTAAAGTGGTTCGTGACCAAGAGATGGAAGAACTTGATAAGCTTCATCCAGAGTTTGGTTTTGCTAAACATAAAGGTTACCCGACAAAAGCGCATTTTGAAGCGATTGAAAAACATGGCGTAACCGAGCATTACCGTAAAAGCTTTAAGCCAGTAAAACGTATTCTTGGCATAGATTAGAGCTTTACGTAAACTAGAGCTTAGCATCGAATAAAGTTGCTTAGTGGCGCTAGAAAAAAATAGAATACACACAGTTGTAATCCTAGGCTCAAACCTAGAACTCAGGAAAAATAATGTCAGATCCAAAATTTGTTCACCTACGCGTACACAGTGACTTTTCGATGGTGGATGGCCTATCCAAGGTGCCACCATTAGTTAAAAAAGTCGCTGAAATGGGTATGCCTGCTCTAGCATTGACCGACTTTACCAACCTGTGCGGTTTGGTGAAATTCTACGGTACTGCTCATGGGTGTGGGGTTAAACCAATTATTGGTGCTGACTTCTTGATGCAGTCTCCTGATTTTGGCGATGAATTGACAAAACTCACCGTTATTGCAACGAGTAATAAAGGCTACAACAACCTAACGTTATTAATATCAAAAGCTTACCTTCGTGGCCATGTGCAGCATCAGCCTGTTATTGATAAAGAGTGGCTGATTGAACATGCGGAAGGCCTGATTCTTTTATCGGGTGCAAAAGAAGGTGAGATTGGTAAAGCGTTGCTGAAAGGCAATAGAGAGTTGGTTGCAAGTAGCGTTGAGTTTTACAAAACACATTTCGCAGACCGTTTTTATCTGGAGCTCATTCGAACTGGACGTACGGACGAAGAGTCTTATCTGCACTTTGCGCTGGAATTAGCCGAGCAAGAAGACCTGCCAGTTGTCGCGACTAATGAAGTGGTCTTCATTTCTGAAGACTTGTTTGACGCTCATGAAATCCGTGTGGCGATTCACGACGGCTTTACCATGGTTGATCCACGTCGACCGAAAAACTACAGTCCACAACAGTACCTCCGTAGCGAAGAAGAGATGTGTGAGTTGTTCTCAGATATCCCTGAAGCATTAGAGAACAGTGTTGAGATCGCTAAGCGTTGTAACGTGACTGTACGTTTAGGTGAATACTTCTTGCCGAACTTCCCGACGGAAGGTTTGGCGATTGAAGACTTCCTGATTAAGAAATCAGAAGAAGGTCTTGAACGACGTTTAGCATTCCTATTTCCTGACGAAAAAGTCAGAGCTGAACGCAGGCCTGAATACGATGAGCGACTTAAAATCGAGCTAGAAGTAGTTAATAACATGGGTTTCCCTGGCTACTTCTTGATCGTAATGGAGTTCATCCAGTGGTCAAAAGATAACGATGTACCAGTAGGCCCAGGTCGTGGTTCTGGTGCTGGTTCTTTGGTGGCTTACGCGCTTGATATCACCGATCTTGATCCACTTGAATATGACTTGCTGTTCGAACGTTTCTTGAACCCAGAACGTGTATCCATGCCCGATTTCGATATCGATTTCTGTATGGATAAACGTGACCAAGTTATTGACCACGTAGCTGAAATGTACGGCCGTGATGCCGTTTCTCAGATCATCACCTTCGGTACTATGGCGGCAAAAGCGGTAATCCGCGACGTTGGCCGTGTATTAGGCCACCCATTTGGCTTCGTTGACCGTATTTCTAAGCTGGTTCCGCCTGATCCGGGTATGACGCTAGAGAAAGCATTCCTCGCTGAGCCTGCATTGCCTGAACTCTACGACGGCGATGAAGAAGTTCGTGAGCTGATTGATAAATGTCGAATTCTAGAAGGTTGTACGCGAAACGCAGGTAAACACGCAGGTGGTGTTGTAATCTCACCGACCACGATTACTGATTTTGCACCTATCTATGCCGATGCGGAAGGTAACTTCCCAGTAACGCAATTCGATAAGAATGACGTAGAAACTGCTGGCTTGGTTAAGTTTGACTTCTTGGGGCTGCGTACACTGACGATCATTGACTGGGCACTAGGCCTAGTAAACCCTCGCTTAGCGAAAGAGGGGAAAGATCCGGTTCGTATCGAGTCGATTCCTTTGGATGATCAAGCGTCATTTAACCTATTACAGAATTCAGAAACGACGGCGGTATTCCAACTGGAATCTCGTGGTATGAAAGACCTGATCAAGCGTCTGCAACCCGACTGTTTTGAAGATATCATCGCATTGGTGGCCTTGTTCCGTCCGGGCCCTCTGCAATCAGGCATGGTAGATAACTTTATCGACCGTAAACACGGACGAGAGGCGGTATCTTACCCTGATGAAACATGGCAACACGAATCGCTTAAAGAAACACTAGAACCGACTTACGGCATCATCTTGTATCAAGAACAGGTAATGCAAATCGCTCAGATCCTTGCGGGTTATACGCTTGGTGGAGCCGATATGCTGCGTCGTGCGATGGGTAAGAAAAAGCCAGAAGAGATGGCAAAGCAGCGCGGTACCTTTAAAGAAGGTGCTGAAGCCAATGGTGTTGATGGCGAACTGTCCATGAAGATCTTTGACTTGGTAGAGAAGTTTGCGGGCTACGGCTTTAACAAATCTCACTCGGCTGCATACGCACTGGTTTCTTATCAAACACTGTGGTTGAAAACACACTACCCTGCGGAATTCATGGCGGCAGTAATGACCGCGGATATGGATAACACCGAGAAGGTTATTGGCCTTGTCGATGAGTGTTTCCGTATGAAACTCAAGCTCCTTCCACCTGACATCAACTCGGGCCTATACCGCTTTAATGTGGATGAAGATGGCGCAATTGTTTATGGAATCGGTGCGATTAAAGGGGTTGGTGAAGGCCCAATTGAAGCCATCATCGAAGCGCGTAACAAAGGTGGTTACTTTAAAGACTTATTCGACTTCTGTGCACGTCTTGATCTGAAGAAGGTCAACAAACGTGTTATCGAAAAGTTGATTCTATCCGGAGCCTTAGATAGATTAGGTCCTCACCGAGCGGCGATGATGGCATCTTTGAAAGATGCGGTTAAGGCAGCAAGCCAACATCACCATGCTGAGTCGTTCGGTCAATCTGATATGTTTGGTGTGTTGACCGACGCTCCGGAAGAGGTTGAACACAAGTATACTCAAGTGCCTAAATGGCCTGAAAAGGTTTGGCTAGAAGGTGAACGCGAAACGCTTGGTTTGTATTTAACGGGTCACCCGGTGAATGCTTACATTAAAGAACTTGCGAAATACACCAGCTGTCGCTTGAAAGATGCGACGCCGACTCGTCGTGACCAATCCTTAACGATTGCAGGTTTGGTCATTGCGGCTAGGGTCATGACCACGAAGCGCGGTACTCGAATCGGTTTGATGACTCTTGATGACCGATCGGGTCGGATGGAAGTGATGTTGTTCTCTGATGCGCTCGATCGCTACGCAGAATTGCTCGAAAAAGATAAAATTGTGGTTGTTTCTGGACAGGTCAGCTTTGATGATTTCAATGGTGGGCTTAAAATGTCCGCGCGCGAGGTCATGGACTTAGGAAGCGCCCGTGAGAAATATGCTCGTGGGGTGTCGATATCTATCGAGCAATCCCAAATTAACGGTCAATTTTTTGAACGCTTTGGTCAAATCTTAGAACCTTATAGAGCCGGAACGGTCCCAGTCAATGTATACTACCAACGTGCCGACGCTAGAGCGCGGTTAACATTGGGCACAGAATGGCGTGTGACGCCAAGTGATACATTACTAGACGAATTAAAACAGCTGCTTGGAAATAGCCAAGTAGAACTCGAATTTAACTAAAATTTAGCTCCGTAACTGCGGAGCTGAATCAACAAGGATTCATAGATGAGCCTGAACTTTCTAGAATTTGAAAAGCCTATCGCTGAACTTGAAGCAAAAATCGAAGCGCTACGTGACGTTTCGCGTCACGGTGGTGACACAGCGGTAGATCTAGACAAAGAAATTGAACAACTAGAGAAAAAAAGCTTAGAGCTTAAACAGAAAATCTTTAGTGACTTAGGTGCATGGCAGGTAGCTCAACTTGCTCGTCACCCTCAACGTCCTTACACCAAAGATTACCTGGAGCATGCCTTCACAGAGTTTGAAGAGATGGCGGGCGATCGCGCTTACGCTGACGACAAAGCAATTGTGGGTGGTATGGCTCGTCTAAATGGTCGTCCTGTTATGGTTATTGGTCACCAGAAAGGTCGTGAGACTAAAGAGAAAGTGATCCGTAACTTTGGTATGCCAAAGCCAGAAGGTTACCGTAAGGCACTTCGCCTAATGGAAACGGCTGAGCGTTTCAACATGCCAATCATTACTTTCATCGACACAGCGGGTGCTTACCCAGGTGTTGGTGCTGAAGAACGTGGCCAATCTGAAGCGATCGCAAAGAACCTTAAAGTAATGGCCGGCCTTTCAGTTCCGGTTATCTGTAACGTTGTAGGTGAAGGCGGTTCAGGCGGTGCACTAGCGATTGGTGTTGGTGATTACGTGAACATGCTTCAGTACTCTACATACTCAGTAATCTCTCCAGAAGGTTGTGCTTCAATCCTGTGGCGTGATTCAGATAAAGCACCACAAGCTGCTGAAGCGATGGGCCTAGTAGCTCCTCGCCTTAAAGAGCTTGAGCTTATCGATGAAATCATCCCTGAGCCTCTAGGTGGCGCGCACCGCGATCCAATACAGACAGCTCAGAACATGAAAGACATGTTAGTTAAACAGTTAGAAGAGCTAGAGCAATTTGATAACGAAGCACTTCTAGAGCGTCGTTACCAGCGTCTAATGAGCTACGGTTACTGCTGATAAGCGACCTTAGCAAGGTATAAGACCTGCTTTCCGTAACAAGTTGATGAAAGGGTTGGACTCAGTGCCAACCCTTTTTTATTATTAAAACATTCTCCTTTCTCATTAGTACACACGGCTCACTTAACCCCATGACTCACTTAATCGAAACTTTTACCTCTGCATTTCAACAAAGCGATCTAAAACCTCGTCGGTTAGTCGTTGCTTTCAGTGGTGGTGTCGATTCGCGAGTGTTATTGGAATTGGCTGCGCAATACGCTAAGTCCCATCACATTGAGTGCTGTGCGGTGCACGTTCATCACGGTCTCAGTAAGAATGCTGATCTTTGGGCTGAGCAATGCCAAACATGGTGTGATGCGTCGTCGGTTCCTTTAGCCATCGAGCGAGTATCTCTAGATATTAACAGCGGAGAAAGTGTTGAAAAGCTGGCTCGAGATGCTCGTTATGATTCGCTTCAGAAGCACCTTAGTTTTGGTGATGTTCTAATTACAGGCCAACATATTGATGACCAACTTGAAACTTTCTTGCTGGCGTTAAAACGTGGCAGTGGTCCGAAAGGACTCTCTTCAATGGCGAAAGTGATGTCGTTTGGCGAAGCGTTTATTGTGAGACCTCTGCTGTCAGTGACTCGATTAGACATCGAAGCGTCGGCTCACGACATGGGGTTAACTTGGGTCGAAGATGAGAGTAATCAGGATCTGCGTTTTGACCGTAACTTTATTCGCCATCAAGTAACGCCAACGCTGACTGAGCGCTGGCCTAGTTTTCGCGAGTCGGTAAGCCGTAGTGCTCAGCTTTGCGCAGAGCAAGAGTTACTGCTCGATGAGTTGCTTGAATCACACTTACAGCAAGCTTTAGGAGGCAGTAACAGTAAGAGCCAAAACTTAAGCATTGATTCGTTATCTCAGCATTCTGATTTGTTACGAGCACGTTTGATCAGAATGTGGATCAGCCATTGTAATCAACCGATGCCAAGCCAAAAGCAGCTAAAACTTATTTGGGATGAGGTGGCTTGTGCTCAGGCAGACGCCAATCCTAAGCTGGTGTTGAATGATGTTGAGATTAGGCGCTTTAATCATCAGCTCTATTTGGTACAAGACACCAAAGATTTGTCGAACTGGGAAAGTGAAATCTTGATTGATGAGAATTTATTATTGCCTGATGGTTTAGGTGAGATCCATTTGAAAGCGGTGTCGAGTGCTAGTGCATCTAATAACCGAGAGGTACAACGGTTTTCCCTTACTAAAGCCAACGGAACCTTACGAGTGATCTTTAACCCTGAAGGAGTGTCGGCTCACCCAGTTGGTCGTGGTCATAGTCGAAAACTCAAGAAGCTTTTTCAGGAATACCAAGTACCCAGCTGGTTAAGACGTAGAACGCCGATATTAATGGATGGCGAGCGAGTGATCGCTGTTTTAGGCTTATTCGTAGATAAAAACTACGAAGGTCAAGATTGTGAAGCGCTTTGGAGCAAGTAGAAAAAGTTTGTGTCACAATTCACCGTCACTTTAATAAAAATAATTAATGGAATATGCAATGAAGAAAATTACACTAGGATTAGTTCTTGGATTTGGACTATTGAGTGGTAACGCTCTGGCGGGTGATGTTGCTGCGGGTCAAGCTAAAGCGGCAATCTGTGCGGCTTGTCATGGCGCAGACGGTATCGCAATGATCCCAGGATATCCAAACCTTAAAGGTCAAAACGAGCAATACATCGCTTCATCAATTAAGGCATATAAGAACGGCCAGCGCACCGGCGGTTTGGCGGCTGTCATGCAGGCTCAGGCCTCAATGCTGAGTGATGAAGATATTGCTAATCTAGCTGCTTACTACTCAAGCCTTAAGTAAAACCTTCTTAAAGCGCTGATTAAACAAGATGATAAATTTCGAGCCAGAGCTTTAATGCTCTGGCTTTTTTCATTGAATGTTTACTATAGCTAACCGATAATGAGCTATTCGCACAGTTTAAGGGATGAACATGAAAAAGATTGAAGCCATTATCAAGCCATTCAAACTTGATGATGTACGTGAAGCACTTGCAGAAGTGGGTATTACGGGTATGACAGTATCTGAAGTTAAAGGCTTTGGACGTCAAAAAGGTCATACTGAGCTATACCGTGGCGCAGAGTACATGGTCGATTTTTTACCTAAAGTGAAATTGGAAATTGTTGTGACCGACGAAGTGGCTGACCAATGTGTTGATACCATTATCGAAACGGCTCAAACAGGTAAAATTGGTGACGGTAAGATCTTCATTACTGAAGTTGAACGTGTGGTACGTATTCGTACTGGCGAAGAAGACGAAGACGCCGTATAAAAAACTATTACCTTAAAAGGAGCGTTTATCGCTCCTTTTTCATTTCTGGTAGGGTGCTGTATGTTTAAGAAAACCATCATTGTTATCACGTTATTGATAACGCTTGCTGTTGTTAGCTTTCATATTATCTTCGTGATCCCGAATAAACCCAATTTGATCACTTCTTCTCAAAATACTAGCAACGATATCTATAGCTGCTACCAAAACTCAGCCCCGAAAGCGATTGATGTGTCTGATGGCCTAGACATTACCGTGTGGAATATCTATAAGCAAAACCGAAATAATTGGCAAAGTGAGTTAAATAAGCTGTCAGCCGGTAGCGATTTAGTTTTGCTGCAAGAAGCGAGTATGACAGAAGGGCTTCGCCAATGGGTAACGAGTGGTCAATGGGGAAGTACTCGAGTGAATGCATTTGAAGCTTTTGAACAAAGTGCAGGCGTACTCAACCTAGCGACGCATCTACCGATCGAAGCTTGTGCTTATACTCATGAGGAACCTTGGCTTCAATTGCCCAAATCGGCACTCTGGTCTCGCTATCTGCTAAGTAATGGCGAAGAACTGGCTGTGATTAATATCCATGCGGTGAACTTTACCTTTGGTACGGAAGATTATGAGGCTCAGATCAAGAGCTTAACCGACAATCTCCAAAAGTATCGAGGGCCTGTTATTTTTGCTGGGGATTTTAACAGTTGGAGTGAAGCTCGCTTTGCTGTATTGAAAGATGCGTTGGAACAGGTAGGTTTGACGGAAGTTGCTTTTGAACCAGATAACCGTACACAGTTTATGACAGGGTTGGTGCTCGATCATGTGTTCTATCGAGGGTTAGAAGTAGACAAAGCAAAGGCGCCCATTACGGACGCCTCTGATCATAACCCTATGCGAGTGACCTTTAAGGTTAAATAGTAATAAGCTATTAGCTTATTAGTCATTGGATCTTAGCTATTCACCATTCACACTGTGGTTACTTTGGGGAATAAGCAGGGGAATAAATAGGCTAGTGAATTTTCGCTAGCCTTGTTTTTATCTATTCAGCTTAAAAGATTAAAATGTAGAGAGCCCAGATTAGGTAATAGCCAACCCATGGCAAACCAGAGATGGCCAGTGCCTGACCACGCTCAAACTCCGTCCAAGTTAATACTGCTGCATAACCCAATACAATGTACCAAGGCAACAAGAGTGGTAATGAGCTGGCAAATTGCGACCAATCATTGGTTAGTGGCAACTTGATTAAGCCGTTTAAGCTGTTCAAGTCGGCCGCGTAGCTCATCACATGCCCGTGCTTGAGTATCAGGCTTGCGTAGCTTGCCACATCGCCTAGAACGGCAGGGAATATCACTACCGATGCGGCTGCAAACCATCGCCAAAAGCTATGTTGGTGTTGGCTTGGCTTTGTTGCTAGGTTAAACCAAAATGCCAACAGAATGATGGTTAACGTACGGCCGAATACATCACTGATGATTTCACTCGCGAGTAGAGTATTACTGTCAAGTAACGCCAATTGGTCAGGGTTTGTTTGAGCCAGTTGCTGTGACAACTCAGCGCTTAACCATGCAAAATCTACATTCGAAAAATAGGCTCCCCAAAATAAGAATGGGCTGAGCATTAATACGACGTAGGGTTGCCATCCCCAAGCACTTCTTTGATAAAGCGCTAAGAAACAAGCTGTTGGTGAACGGAATATATCCAACAGCATGACGAGTGGGTTACTTGACGGGTTCATACACTTACCTTAGTTACATCAACATACAGCTTCAGTTTTTGTCCTGGCTGTAGGTATTTCTTGTTCTGCAAAGCGTTCCATTTTACAACATCTGCGCTTTTTACTTTGAACTTTGATGCAATACCGCTGACTGTGTCACCTGATCTTACGTTATAAAAGACAGTACGGATGATGGCACCGTCTGAACTATTCTTCCAAATGACCAGTTCTTGACCAATTCTAAGTGTGTCACGTGGTCCCATGCCATTCCACTTAGCCAGTGATTGGTGAGATACCTTATTTGCGCGCGCAATCGTCCATAGGCTATCACCACTTTTTACGGTATGGCTAAGCTTATATTGACCACGACTCTTTGACTGTGTGCTTGCTAGGCGATTTGAAGCGCTTAGTGCGTATGTCTTATCGTCTTTGGTTGATGTTGGAATAAATAGGTGCTGACCAACACGAATATTATTGTTGCTCAAACCGTTTGCAGAGCGGATCACTTTGCTGGTGGTGTTGTATTTACTCGCCAGTACGCTGATGCTATCGCCAGATTGCACTTTATAGCGCACCAACTTCATGCCTTTGCCTTTATTGGCTGCCACTTCTTTGTTGAACTTCTCAACAGAGCTTAGAGGAAGCAATAATTGTTGGTGTTTCTCTGGTGCCGTTGCCCACTGGTTATAAGCCGGGTTGTAGCCTTGCAGCTCTTTGACAGGAATGTCGGCGTAGCTTGCGGCAATGGCTAAATCAAGTTGCTCGTCTGGGTTAACCAGAGTCAGTACTGCCTTGTTCGGGATCGCAGGGATATCGATGCCATACTTTTCTTGGTTGGCAATCACGTCGGCCAGTGCAAGTAGCTTAGGTACATAGCTGCTGGTCTCTTTTGGTAAGTCTAGAGAGAAGAAGTCGATTGGCTTACCCAGCTTCTTGTTCTTACGGATTGCGCTGTTCACACGACCACCGCCACTGTTGTAGGCAGCGATTGCGTGTTGCCAGTTCCCATCAAAACGTTTGTTCAGGTCGGTTAAGAAATCCAATGCAGCGTCGGTTGAAGCGGCTACGTCACGGCGGCCATCGTACCAGAAGTTTTGTTCTAGTCCGTAAGCTTTGCCAGTACCCGAAATGAACTGCCATAGTCCAGCAGCGCTACCGTGAGAATAAGCAAATGCATCAAACGAGCTTTCAACGACGGGCAACAGGGCCAGCTCTAAAGGCAAGTCTCTTTCTTCAATCTTAGTTGTGATCAAGTAAAGGAAAGGTTCAGCGCGTTTTGATACAGTTTTTAGATGACCAGGGTGCTTGAGGTACCAAGTGCGGTAGTAGTCGACTTTCTTTTGGTCCGGCACTTCCATTTCAAGTTGCATCGCAATACGTTTCCAAACATCTTGCTGTGTTTGTGGAGTAACGACGGGTGTTTCAACTTTTGGTTGTTCTTGGATCGCTCCCGATGAAACGTTCGCTTGAGAAACTTCTTTAGTAGGGGAGGTGTTGGTTTGCTCGGAAGCTTGGTCTGGATTCTCTGACTGAGTTAATTGGCAACCAGAAAGTAGTAGTACCAAAGCCCAGCTGTACTTAACTCGCATGTTACAGCCTTTTTAATAAACGGCCGATGATAATACTTGCCACTCCCTATGAGTGACAAGCCTGTATTTGTTAAAATTCGTTCTTCCACGCACGTAAAGCGGTAAAAACCGATAAAGGATCGGTCTGCTCGGTACGATTAGATACTGATTTCACTACACTTGGTTCTGTGTAGCGTAAGAAGGGGTTAATAAACTTTTCTTGTCTTAAATTTGTGGGGATGGTCGACTTATTTTGGGCTCGAAGCCGATTCACTTGGTCGCGGTATTGTTGCAAATGTTGGTTGTCAGGCTCAACAGCCAGTGCAAAAGCGATATTGGCTGCCGTGTATTCATGAGCACAGTAAACCTCGGTTTCTTGTGGGAGTGCTGTGATCTTGTTCAATGCATCAAACATCTGCTGTGGTGTGCCTTCCATGATTCGCCCACAACCAGCTGAAAACAGTACATCGCCACAAAACAGTTTGGCATCACCAACATAACCAATGTGCCCAGCGGTGTGCCCACTGAGCCCTAGCACGAGGAATACTTCGCCAAACAGCTCTAATTGGTCACCGTCATCAACGGGATGCGTTAAGGTCGGGATAGGTTCATTTTTGGGGCCAACGACATCCACGCCAGGGAATTGTCTTACCAGCTCTGGCACGCCACCAATGTGATCGTGGTGGTGGTGCGTAATCAAGATTGCATCTAAAGTTAGCTCATGGTGTGCTAAGTACTCTAATACTGGAGCTGCATCACCAGGGTCGACGACAGCACAACGGCGATCGCTATTTTGAATCAGCCAGATGTAATTGTCGTTAAATGCAGGTATGCTTTTGATATGTAACATTATTGGTTCTCCAGTCACTTTTAGTGAGACAGAATAAGTGAGACAGATTATTGATGAAGCCAGCACGTAGCAGAAAGAAGTTTGAGCGTCCTTATACTTGGGCACAATTGCACAATGGGGACTGGTTGAGAGAATCTATTCAAACTCGACTTGATGAGTGGTGCCCAAAACTATTTGGTTACCATATGCTCAAACTTGGTGGCCTCAGCAGTGAGATTTCTAGCTGCACATGCAACATTCAACATCAAGTAAACCTAGATATCCAGAACCCATTACATAATGTGATAGCAGATGGTTATAATTTACCCTTTTTAGAGAAAAGCTTTGATGTTGTGGTGCTGAGTCATCAGTTAGATTATAGCAGCGACCCACACCGGCTATTGAGGGAAGTCGACCGAGTAATGATGGACGATGGCTATATTATTATCACCGGCTTTAACCCTTTTAGTGTGACTGGGCTTGCCAGTTTGATGCCTTGGCGAAAGAACAGCTTGCCATGGAGTGGACGTATGTACACGCCAAACCGAATTAAAGATTGGCTAGGCGTACTTAATTATGAAGTGATTCATTGTGACACCTACGCGTTGTTCCCTATGAGTAAATACCAAGCGATGTGGACGTGGTTGGAGAACAGCTTAGGCAGTTGCGCATCGTTCGCTGGTAGCCAATACTTTATTGTTGCCCGTAAACGTACTTATCCACTTAAGCCTATCAAGCCACATTGGCACCTTAAGCGACGCTTCTCTCCTGTAGGAGCCAGTTTTAGAACCAATACGCGTCGCACCTTGGACTCCGCTAAAACTTCGTATCCGTTAAAAACTGAAAAAGCCGACTCATAGTCGGCTTTTCATCTATCTATCAGTTTCAGAAACTATAAATCTGTTTCTGAAATCTACATCTCATTTACAAAGGTGATCAGCTTGGTTGATAGCCCGTATCTTCTTGGGTCGGGTTTTCTGCTGCACTTCGTGCTAAATCATCACACATTTCATTTTCTCGGTGCCCCGCGTGCCCCTTAACCCAGCGCCAATCAACGCTATGGAGCGCCGTCTCTTTATCTAGCCTTTGCCACAGGTCTGCGTTTTTAACAGGCTTTTTATCGGCTGTTTTCCAATCGCGCTTTTTCCAGTTGTGAATCCACTGGGTGATACCTTGACGCACGTATTGGCTATCTGTGGTCAGAATGACAGAGCAAGGCTCTTTGAGGGCTTGGAGAGCCACAACAGCGGCGAGCATTTCCATGCGGTTATTGGTGGTTAAGGTGAAACCTTCGGCTAACGTCTTCTCTACTTTTTTGTAGCGAAGTACGATGCCGTAGCCGCCAGGACCTGGGTTGCCTAAACAAGAACCATCAGTGAAAATTTCAACTTGTTTCGTCATGATTTGATACTATTACCTCAAGCACATTATCGGCATAGTCTGACACAGTTATCCTTATGAATACCAGTAGCACTCCAGAACAAAGCACGAACGAAAAAAACAGTTCGAATGAAAACAAACGCATCGTTGTACTCGATACCGAAACCACCGGTATGAATACCGAGGGTGGCCCCCACTATATGGGACATCGCATCGTTGAAATTGGTGCAGTAGAGATCATCAACCGTAGGCTGACTGGGCGTCACTTTCACGTCTATATCAAGCCCGATCGTGCGATTCAAGAAGAGGCAATTGGCGTTCACGGTATTACCGATGAATTCTTGATTGATAAACCAGAATACCAAGACATACATAAAGAGTTTCTCGACTTTATTAAAGGTGCGGAGCTGGTGGCTCATAACGCGCCCTTCGATACGGGCTTTATGGATTATGAGTTTGAGAAACTTAACCCTGCGATAGGTAAAACGGATGACTACTGTAAAGTTACCGATACCTTGGCGATGGCGAAGAAGATATTCCCAGGGAAAAGAAACAATCTAGATATCTTATGTGACCGTTATGGTATTGATAACTCACACCGTACTCTTCACGGCGCATTGCTCGATGCGGAGATTCTAGCTGACGTCTACTTATTGATGACAGGTGGGCAAACTTCGCTGCAATTTAGCGCTGGCCAACAAGAAGGCGAAGGCGAAAGCATACGAAGAGCAGAAAGTGGTCGAAAATCCCTAAAGGTTTTGCGAGCTACGGCCGATGAAGTAGAAGCGCATCAAAGTCGTTTAGACCTCGTCGAGAAAAGCGGAAGCTGCCTCTGGCGTCAGTAGGGAGAAAGTATGTTAAGGGTATTGGCTACCGGTTGTTTATTGCTCTTGAGCTTTGGCTTACACGCAGCAACAGAATCTGTAATGAGTTTATTGGATAATCGCTTTCGAGTTGATCCCAGCATCGAGCAAGTTACTTTTGTAATCTATCGAGCCGATAATTCTAAACCCGTCGTCTTGGTTCGTCCTGATGGCAAGAAGTATCACGCTTTGCGTCATGCTGATAATGTCCGTTGGTACCAAGAATCGTCAATGGATATTATCTCTATCGACAATCCGATGCCGGGTCCCTGGCAAGCGGTAGGTAAAGTCTCACCTAAAAATAATATCAAACTTTTATCTCATCTGGTTTTAGACGCCAATGAATTTCCAGACAAGTTGTATCAAACCGAACACATTAAATTTACCGCTCGTTTGACATCCGATGGCAAGCCGCTTGTGCTGCGTGACTTTCTTGACCGTGTGAAGCTTAAAGTAACATTCACTAAGTTCGTCGAAAACGAAGAGTCCTTAGTGAGAGAAGCGCGGCCAATTCCGGTTGTCATGGGTGAATTTGCCGATGATGGCGTTGATCTTGACGAAAAAGCTGGAGATGGTGTGTTCACCGTGTCGTTACCAATGGACATTGAGCCTGGTAAATATCGAGCTCGAATTACTTCTGGTAATGGTGTGTTCCTGCGAGCGCAAGAGCAAGAGGTCTTGGTTTACCCAACGCCAATCACCACCACCTTCATTCAGTCTCGCAAAGAAGGCTTATCTCATACCGTCGTGGCATCTGGCGAGCCAGGTATGATTGCACCGAGCTCGTTAGCGGCTCACGTTGAGTATAAAGCCCCTGATGGGTATGTGATGTATAAGCAAGGCCAAGCCGAAGCGGATGCGATGAAAGTATCTTTATCGTTGCCTTATAATGATGATTTGGGAATTTACACTTGGTCGGGGATAGTTTATGCCACCGATGCGTCAAGCCAGCGTCCACTGATCTTCCCGATTACCGAGCAGTCGTACAGCGTTGTTCAAGAGATAGATCTAGCAGAATCTCGACGTCTTCAAGAAGAAGCTCTTGCTGAGCAGAAGCGTATTGCTGAAAAATTAATGATTCTTCAAAAAAGAGAAGATGACAGGCAGCGCAGCATAATGATTATAGCGGTAGGTAATGTGGCTGCGATTTTATTGGGCTTACTGATTTGGTTTGTAATACGTAAAATCACAGCGAAGAAGAGGGCACTACCTGAGATGCAGCTCAAGGCGCCTAAGTAACTCGTCTGCATCCCTAGAGTTGTCTTGAGATTGTTGTCTTGAGTGAGTAAACGTCGGGACAACAAACTTCGATAGACTAAACTTAGATAGAACAAGCCTCGATAGAGAAGCCTTAAAATTTGTGACAATGAAGTGATGAATAAAAAAACGGGACTCATAGGAGTCCCGTTTTTGTTTCTTTCTCTGACCTTAAGCGACGTTATCAATCGATTGGTCTGGGTACTGAGTCTTTGCTGCAAGCTCCTCTGGTGAGAAATCATCAACGTTAATTGTGTACAGTCTGTGTTCCTCAGCGCTAATCAGAAGATTTGCTTCTTCTTGCGTTAAAATACCTTTCTCAAGTCCCAACTGAGCGACAAGGTCGAGTCGTAAGAAAGCACGTTTTTGATGTGTTTCTTTACAAACCTTATCGAACAGAGGTTCAGCTTGAAGAATCACCTCTAGCGCTTTTTCAATCTTGCCTACAGGGTTGTATTCCGTTGCTTCCAAGTATTGGCCACGGCCGATACGAGAGCGTGTTTCGCTTGGTGTTTGTAGGATTTGCGCGACTTGGCTATCCAGTTTATCGTTTGGTGCACGACGGATACGGCCAAATGGCATTAACACAACGCGAAGTAGTCGACCAATCACAGGGTTAGGGAAATTCGCCAAGAACTCATCAATCGCGACTTCAGTTTGACGCAAGCTGTCTTGCATACCCCAATGGACTAATGGGAGATCTTCAGCATGGCTACCTTCGCTTTCAAAGCGCTTAAGTGTTGCTGAACCTAGGTAGAGTTGACTCAGGATATCCCCTAGTCTTGCTGATAGGCGCTCTCTGCGTTTTAGTGAGCCGCCTAATACAGCCATTGAAATATCAGACAGTAGCGCTAGGTTAGCACTGTAGCGGTTCAGCTGTTGGTAGTAACGCTGTGTCTGCTTATCCGTTTTATTGGATGGTGTTGGAGCATCTGAACCACGACCGTCGGTTAAACCAAACCACAAGCTGCGGACTAGGTTACTCATAGTAAAGCTAACGTGTCCTGCTAATGCTGAATCAAACTTATCAAGTGCATCGCTGCTTTCCGAATAAGCCGCTTCCATTTCGTTCAGAACATAAGGGTGGCAGCGAATCGCGCCTTGACCATAGATGATCATTGAACGAGTCAGGATGTTTGCGCCTTCAACCGTAATTGCAATTGGTGAGCCTTGGTAACCACGAGCGAGGAAGTTCGATGGGCCTAAGCAAATACCTTTACCTCCGACGATATCCATCGCATCGATGATGCTGCGTTGGCCACGGTGAGTACAGTGGTACTTCACGATTGCTGAGATAACCGAAGGCTTTTCACCAAGATCGATACCCGCAACCGTCAGGTTACTTGCTGCATCCATTACATAGGCGTTACCAGCTAGACGTGCCAGTGGCTCTTCAACCCCTTCCATGCGACCAATGGGTTGTTTGAATTGACGACGAATACGAGCGTAAGCACCGGTTGCTAATGCTGCAGATTTAATACCACCGGTTGAGTTTGAAGGCAGTGTGATACCACGACCAACCGACAGACATTCAACCAACATACGCCAGCCTTGTCCTGCCATTTTCTGGCCGCCGATGATGAAATCGATAGGCACGAAGATGTCATCACCTTGAGTCGGACCATTTTGGAAAGGCACGTTGAGTGGGAAGTGACGGTTACCAATCTCTACGCCTTTTAAATCGGTAGGGATAAGGGCACAGGTGATGCCAAGGTCTTGCTTGTCACCAAGCAGACCTTCTGGGTCTCTCAGTTTAAAGGCTAAGCCTAAAACGGTCGCAACAGGCGCTAGAGTGATGTAACGTTTGTTCCAAGTTAGGCGCATGCCCAATACTTCTTCGCCTTGCCATTCACCCTTACACACCACGCCGTAATCTGGAATTGAGCCAGCATCTGAGCCGGCTTCTGGGCTAGTTAAGGCAAAACAAGGGATCTCTTTACCTTCGGCTAGGCGAGGTAGGTAGTGGTTTCTTTGTTCTTCTGTACCATAGTGTTGCAATAGCTCACCGGGACCTAACGAATTAGGGACGCCAACGGTTGAGGATAATACGCTAGAAACACCCGTTAGCTTCTGTAGAACTAACGACTGAGCGTAAGCTGAGAATTCTAAACCGCCGTATTTTTTCTTGATGATCATGGCGAAGAATTTATGGTCTTTTAGGTACTGCCAAACTTCTGGTGGTAAATCAGCAAGCTCATGTGTTACTTGGTAATCATTGACCATTTCACACACTGTATTGACTGGGCCATCTAAAAACGCTTGTTCCGCCTCAGAAAGTTTCGGATCCGCAATGTTTTGAAGCTTCTTCCACTCAGGCTTGCCTTTGAACAGCTCTGCTTCCCACCATACTGTGCCTGCTTCCAATGCCTCTTTTTCCGTCTGAGACATTGCTGGTAGAACCTTCTTAAACAAAGAAAGTGCTTTTTGGCTAATGAGGGTCTGGCGAATTGCTGGTACAGCAAAGATTGCAATGGCCAATAGATAACAAAGCCAGCCAGTGACTGCCACGCTGCCAAACAGGGTTAATGCGACCATTGCGCCAGTTAACACAATTAACGCACGGACCAGACTAACTCTATGGTAAAGACAGACGCCTAAGATGGCTGTCATGCCGAGTAGGGAGAGCAATATGTTCATGATCGATTTCCTTTTCAGAGATCACTTATTGTTATTAAGTTTAGGTAAGAGGTCTAACCAGTTAAGTGTAAACAAAATATTAAATATTTGTAAAACTCCAAAGTGAATAAAAAGTGATCTCAATAGAGTTAAAGTTCTAATTGTGAGAGGTTGGTGGTGAATATTTGGGCGGATCGACAGTGAGAGGTTAATTAAGATGGCAATCTTTGGGCTTAAGTGTCGACACTATTTCATGTTTGTGGGTAAACTCAGTGATAAAGAGGGGAAAACCCTCAATTCTCATTTCACGCACTTTAAGTTGCGTCAAAAAACATAAGAGATAAGCCAAATGTATCAAGACCTAATCAAAAGTGAATTGAACGAAGCTGCTGACGTTCTGAACAAGTTCTTGAGTGATGACCATAACATTGCTCAAATTGAAGCTGCTGCAAAAATGATTGCAGATTCATTCAAGCAAGAAGGCAAAGTGCTTTCTTGTGGTAACGGTGGTTCACACTGTGATGCAATGCATTTCGCGGAAGAGCTAACAGGCCGATACCGTGAAAATCGTCCAGGTTTTGCTGGTATTGCGATTTCAGATCCGAGTCACCTGTCTTGCGTGAGTAACGACTTTGGCTACGACCACGTATTTTCTCGTTATGTAGAAGCCGTCGGTCGTAAAGGCGATGTGTTGTTTGGTTTGTCGACTTCAGGTAACTCTGGCAACATCCTAAAAGCGATTGAAGCTGCTCAAGCTAAAGGGATGAAAACCATTGCGCTGACCGGTAAAGATGGCGGTAAAATGGCAGGTTGTGCTGATATCGAAATCCGAGTCCCACACTTTGGCTACGCTGATCGCATCCAAGAGATTCACATTAAGATCATCCACATTGTGATTCAGCTTGTTGAAAAAGAAATGGAATAATAGTTTTACAGATATTTGGAGCCTAGGTTTGTGGCTCCATTGGTTTAAATAGGGAGTAGATTAAACCATGTGTGAATTGCTCGGTATGAGCGCGAATGTGCCAACTGATATTTGTTTTAGCTTTACTGGCCTTATGCAGCGTGGAGGCAACACTGGTCCACATCGTGATGGCTGGGGTATTACTTTCTATGAGGGAAAGGGTTTTCGTACATTTAAAGACCCTAATCCTAGTTGTGAATCAAAGATCGCTGAGTTGGTTCAAAACTACCCAATTAAGAGCCAAGCTGTTGTCAGTCATATCCGTCAAGCCAATCGTGGTGGTGTTAATCTAGAAAATACTCACCCTTTTACTCGTGAGCTTTGGGGACGATACTGGACCTTTGCTCACAATGGTCAACTAACGGATTATGATGATCTGATTAGTGGTCGATTCAGACCTGTCGGTGAGACGGACAGCGAACTCTCTTTCTGTTGGTTGTTGAAACAACTTGAAGACCGTTTTCCTGAACCTCCTCAAGATATGGAAGGTATGTTTCGCTTTGTCGCTGAGTGCTGTGACCAGTTACGAGAGAAAGGTGTTTTCAATATGTTGCTCAGTGACGGTGAGTACGTGATGAACTATTGTACGAACCATTTATACTGGATAACAAGACGCGCTCCTTTTGGTAACGCGAGCCTGATTGATGAAGATGTTGAGATTAACTTCCAAGAAGAAACTACGCCCAACGATGTGGTAACCGTCGTCGCAACTCAGCCTCTAACAGATAATGAAGAGTGGTTTAGAATGAAACCGGGTGAGTACGCACTGTTTCATTTTGGTGAGCTGATCGGCAACAACCACCAAGCGTTGGAAGATGTCGCTTATGCTCCGAAGAAGGTGGCAAGCCAAGCGCCTACTGAACCATTGAGCTAATCTAGTCGATACTATTATTTGTCCTGATTAAAAAAGGCCGCTTACTGTACTAATAAGTCAGTGAGCGGCCTTTTTGTTTTCTGTTTTTTAAGGCTTATTCTTCCGTGATTTACTCTGGGAGAACAACCTTATTAATTACTCTTCTGCGTAACCGTGTGTACCTAATGTTTCACCGTCTAAGACAGCCTTCCCGTTTACCATCGATAAACGATCTTCAGCAAACCATTTACAAACCATCGGGTAAATACAGTGCTCTTGAGTCAGTACTCGGCTTGCTAACATGTCAGCATCATCATCTTCAAATACCGGCACCTTGGCTTGCAAGATTACAGGGCCACCATCAAGTTCTTCGGTAACAAAGTGGACGCTTGTACCGTGCTCTTTGTCTTGTGCATCAATGGCACGCTGGTGGGTGTGTAGGCCTGGGTATTTAGGTAACAGGGAAGGGTGGATGTTGACCATTTTACCAGCATAGTGACGAACAAATTCTGAACTCAAGATACGCATGTATCCCGCAAGTACGATTAAATCGGGTTGGTAAGCATCGATCTGAATCATCAATTCATGATCGAACTCTTCACGTGAACCATAGTTTTTTGGGTTCACAGAATGTGCGTCAACACCCGCGGTTTTCGCTCGCTCTAAACCAAAAGCTTCTGCTTTATTTGAGAAGACAGCTTTAACTGAAGCATCAATCATATTGCTATCGCAGGCGTCCAAAATTGCTTGCAAGTTACTTCCGCTTCCTGAAACTAACACAACGATGTTTTTACTAGAGATACTGGTTTTATTTGAGAGATTGTTTTTCATAGAGTGGGTCATACGATTGATTAACAGGGGTGCTTACAATTTACCTACATAAACTAAGGTTTTCTGCGGGCTAAATAGCAAAATGAGGACCATTAGGTCCTCATCTATTAACTAAATAAGCGAATGTATCACTTATTTGATTTCAACTTGCTCTTCGCCAGCTTCAGCGTTTGCGATCTCACCGATAACCCAAGCGTTTTCGCCTTCGGCTTTCAGCAGTTCAACAGCTGCGTCTGCTTGATCTTTAGGTAGAGCAACAACTAGGCCTACACCACAGTTGAAAGTGCGGTACATTTCAAATGTCTCCACGTTACCTTTCTCTTGTAGCCAGTTGAAGATAGCAGGCCATTCCCAGCTCTTGCCATCAATCACTGCTTTAGTACCTTCAGGAAGTACGCGTGGGATGTTTTCCCAGAAACCACCACCTGTGATGTGCGAGATAGCATGAATGTCATGCTCTGCAATCATCTTAAGTGCCGATTTGATGTAAATCTTAGTCGGTTCTAGTAGGTGTTCACCGATAGTGCGACCTTCTAGCTCTTCACTCTTATCAGCACCAGAAACTTCTAGAACTTTACGAATCAAAGAGTAACCATTTGAGTGTGGACCACTTGAGCCAACAGCGATAAGTGCGTCGCCTGCAGCTACTTTAGTACCGTCGATGATGTCAGCTTTTTCTACAACACCAACACAGAAGCCGGCTACATCGTAGTCGTCGCCTTCGTACATACCTGGCATTTCAGCAGTTTCACCGCCGATGAGTGCACAACCTGCTTGAACACAGCCTTCAGCAATACCAGAAACAACATCTGCTGCTGTATCTACATCTAGCTTACCTGTTGCGTAGTAGTCTAGGAAGAATAGCGGCTCACCACCTTGAACGATTAAGTCGTTCACACACATTGCCACTAGGTCGATACCAATGGTGTCGTGTTTTTTCAGATCCAAAGCAAGGCGAAGTTTAGTACCAACACCATCAGTACCTGAAACAAGTACCGGCTCTTTGTATTTCGTTGGAAGTTCACATAGGGCGCCAAAGCCACCAATACCGCCCATTACTTCAGGGCGACGAGTGCGTTTAACAGCACCTTTAATACGGTCTACTAGTGCATTACCTGCGTCGATATCAACACCAGCGTCTTTGTAGCTTAGAGAAGAAGTATTACCACTCACGGGATAGTCCTCGAACTTAAGTTGGATGTGAAAACGGCGCTATTCTAACAGGGCTTGATTACGAAGAGCAAACGTTTGCGCGGTTTTTTTTATTAGAATAAAGATTCTGAAATAACCCCACAGTTCGTGTATAATCTACAGGTTTGTTTAAATATTGCCGGAGTTGGAAATGAAAGTTGTTGAAGTGAAACACCCGCTAGTAAAACATAAAATTGGCCTGATGCGTGAAGGTGACATTAGTACTAAGCGTTTTCGTGAGCTAGCGACAGAAGTGGGTAGCCTTCTAACATACGAAGCGACATCAGACTTTGAAACTGAACGTGTAACTATTGATGGTTGGAACGGCCCAGTAGAAGTTGACCAAATTAAAGGTAAAAAGGTAACAGTAGTGCCAATCCTACGTGCAGGTCTAGGCATGATGGATGGTGTTTTAGAGCATATGCCAAGTGCTCGAATCAGTGTCGTGGGTATCTACCGTGACGAAGAAACATTAGAGCCTGTACCATACTTCAACAAGCTAGCATCTAACATTGATGAGCGTATTGCTCTAGTGGTTGATCCAATGTTAGCAACTGGCGGTTCTATGATTGCAACTCTTGACCTTCTAAAAGAGCAAGGCTGTAAAGTATTTAAAGTACTGGTACTTGTTGCTGCCCCTGAAGGTATCGCTGCACTAGAAAAAGCGCACCCAGATGTTGAGCTTTACACTGCTGCAATCGATGAGAAGCTAAACGACAAGGGCTACATTGTTCCTGGTCTTGGTGATGCTGGTGATAAGATCTTCGGTACTAAGTAATTCGGTTTCAGCTTAAGTTACGCTAAACCGTTTCTAAACTCGCTGAATTAGCCGTATTAATAAAAAGGGAGAGCATTCGATGCTCTCCCTTTTTTGATCTTGCTAGCTTGTGATGCTCTTAATTGAGGATCACAAGCCTCAACAGTTTGTTGACTTGCAGTCAGTCGATTTGGGCTTTGTCTACTACGGTGTTATCGCCTAACTCTTCTGGAAGCACTAGGTTAAGCAGAATTGCCACGATACCGCATAAGCTTACGCCTTGCAGGCTAAAGTCGCCGATGCCAAATGCCATGCCGCCAATGCCGAAGACCAAAGTAATGCCGACAATCACAAGGTTGCGTGATTTGTGTAGGTCAACTTTGTTCTGAATTAGAGTATTCAAGCCTACGGTTGCGATAGAACCAAACAGAAGAATCATGATGCCGCCCATCACAGGAACTGGGATTGTTTGTAATAGAGCGCCTAGCTTACCTACTAATGCTAGAACAATCGCTGTTACTGCAGCCCAAGTCATGATCACTGGGTTGAATGCTTTGGTCAGCATTACAGCCCCCGTTACTTCACTGTAGGTTGTATTTGGTGGAGCGCCCAACATAGAAGCAGCAATCGTTGCCACGCCGTCACCAGTTATTGTGCGGTGTAAACCTGGCTTCTTAAGGTAGTCTTTACCGGTTACATTCGAAATAGCAAGCATGTCGCCTACGTGTTCAACAGCAGGTGCAATTGCTACAAATACCATAAAGAAGATAGCGTTGATGTTGAACTCTGGCGCTGTGAAGTTAGGTAGAGCCAACCAAGCGGCCTGAGCGACAGGGGTAAAATCAACAACACCATATACTAAGCTCGTAATATAACCCGCAACAATACCGCCGAAGATCGGCAGCAGCTTAAGAAAGCCTTTCGAGAAAACACTGATGACAATCGTTACCAGTAATGAGATAGAAGAAATCCATAACGCTGCGTCTGCATCGATAAGCTGAACCGCACCATCGCCTGTTTTACCTAGCGCCATGTTTACCGCAACAGGCGCAAGACCTAAGCCGATCACCATGATTACAGGGCCAACTACGACTGGTGGAAGTAGTTTGTGGATAAAGGCTACACCACGTACCTTGATTAAGGCACCCATTAATACATACACAACACCTGCCGCCATAAGGCCGCCCATGGTTGCACCTACCCCCCAAGTTTGAATGCCAAACATGATAGGTGCGATGAATGCAAAAGAAGACGCAAGGAAAATAGGTACTGAACGGCGTGTAATAAGTTGGAATAAAAGGGTACCGATACCTGCACCAAAGAGCGCTACGTTGGGATCAAGGCCTGTCAGCAGGGGCACCAGTACAAGTGCACCAAAAGCGACAAATAGCATTTGCGCACCTTGCAGAGCATTTTTCATGTTATGTCCTTAAAAATGGTCGTTATATGAAAAGCGAAAAATAAAATTCGCGGGATTCTATCACTTGGCAATCGGTTGCTATGTCAGATAGATCAAATTTATTTATATTAGTTATGTTTATCTCTATCAAAATAAAAACAATTCAGTTTACAAGTGAACGATTTATCATGGTCAGGTGATATTTTGTGGTTATTAAACACAGTGGGTGCTAACGACCTTGCCCCTCAATCCATAGTTGCTTATCATCAAGGCACAAGCTTTGAATATTAGGATCAATATGCGCTACATAGCATTGTTGTTGATGGGACTATTAGCCTCTCCGAGTTATGCCTTAACTCAAGTAGATATCTTTAGTGCTGAAGTTGCGATTAACGCCGAAGACAAACAACCAGAACAAGTGGCAAGAAATACTGGCATGGAGCAGGTATTGATACGTGCTACTGGCCAAACTGATGTCGCGTCGAATGAGACGATTAAAAAGGCGATGCGTAAGAGTGCGCAGTACATGTCTCAAATGAGTTTTGGCGAAAGCAATGACCAATCAACATTGCGTATGCGTTTTAACGGTGCTCAAATTCGTTCACTACTGACTCAAGCGCAATTACCGTATTGGCCTGATACTCGCTCAAATATTCTTGTTTGGCTGGTAGAAGAGAGTAACTACGACAAGAACATTGTCTGGGAACACTCCAACTCACTGTTAGCTGCAGGCTTACAAGCCAATGCAAAAGAGCGCGGTTTGCCTTTGATGTTTCCTGTTGGTGATTTTGATGATGTTACGGGAGTGGCCACCTCGGATTTGTGGGGCAGCTTTGTCACACCGATTAGCAACGCGAGTCAACGTTACCCTGTTGATGCTGTTTTGGTGATTAAGGCACAGTCTTCTGGATTACGCTGGACTTTGTATGATCAAAAACCAAACCAACTGACGAGCGCGCCAAAATCGCCTGTGAGTGGTTCGGTATCGGGCAACAGCGCGACGACTTCTAAGAAGCTTGTTGACCAAATCAGTAACTACTACGCGAGTAAGAGTGCAGTAACGGTTGCGAGTGAATCTTCGGAATCAATCTTAACGCAGTTTATCAGCCTGAATAACGCGCAAGACTTCTTCCAATTGGAGAATGCACTGAAGCGTCTAAACTCGGTGGCAAGCTTAGATATTCTACAAATTCAAAACAATGAAGTGACGTTCCGAATTCATTTGTTATCGACCCAACAAGAGTTTGAACAAGAAGTTGAAAGCATTCGCCAAGTCGCGAAGGTTGAAGAGTCTTATATCGAACCTGAAGTGAGCCCAGAATTTGAAGCGCAAGATAACATTATGTCTGTAGGCGATGACTCTGCTGTTGTTACTGATGCGATGGGCAATGAAACTACCCCAAGCGTTCAAGTGATGAAAGGCAGTGAGTTATCTACAGGTGCTGAGCTAACAAATACAACTGAGGTGACGCTAGGTGAATCTGATGAGGAAGCGCTACCAGTCACAGCGCCAGTGCACGCTAAGCCAAGCTTAGTATACGAATGGGTTCGCTCGTAATCGTCTACCGACATGACAGATTGATATGAAATCACGAAAAAAGCCCTGCAAGAGAAATCTCGCAGGGCTTTTTGTTTATCTGTTGCCATGTCAGATCTAGAGCATCGAATCAATATTATTGCTCGAATTTAGCTTTCTCTTTCTTTTCTACTTCGGAAAGGCGCTTCAACTTGATGCCTAACTCTTTGGCTCTAAAACGGGTAAATAATATATTGCCTGCGAAGCCTAGAGTCGTCAAAAGCAGTTCTACAGCGGCTAACAAGCGCTCTCCACCGTCTACATACATAATAGTTAACGCGTGTAGGAAGTAGAGCATTAAGACGAAATTCGCCCAAGCATGCGTATAAGGTTTGCCCGATAATATTCCCGGTAATGGTAGTAACAGCGGTATAGCCCAAGCAATCGCCAGTGTTACATTACTGAGGTGAGGGTGCGGTGAAAGTGTCATCTGCCAAGCAACCACCCAGAATAAAAGCGACAAATTGCCCGTTAAAGCAAGGTAGCGAAATAGCTTGGTTTTGGGAGACATCGGTCTCTCTGACATATACATCATTGAGGCATTCCCTTCTGGTTAATAGCGATGCGCGCTACGCGTTTGCCTAGGTTTTTCGCCAACTCAATTTCTTCTTTGCTTAATGAAGCGCTCTCTCCAGTGCTGCTTGCACCGTAAGGTGTGCCACCGGTTTGAGTGGTGTGCAGCGCAGGTTCTGAATAGGGGATGCCCACGACTAACATGCCATGATGAAGTAGAGGCAGCATCATGCTTTGCTGTGTCGTCTCTTGACCACCATGTAGTGATGAAGAGGAAGTAAATACACAAGCTGGTTTATCGATGAGATCGCCATTAATCCATAACGATGTTGTGCTATCCCAAAAGTGCTTCATTGGCCCAGCCATATTGCCAAACCATACTGGGCTGCCGAGTGCTAAACCATCGCAAGAACGGAGATCTTGTAAGGTCGCAATAGGATCTGTTGGTTGATAGCGCGAATCCGGCTGCTCTTCTACCGTATACACGTTGTTCACCGTTCTTAGCATGGCTTCGCAGTTCGGGATGGATTCCACCCCTCGAGCGATTTGCCTTGCTAGCGCTTGGGTGTTGCCGTGTCGACTATAGTAGAGAACAAGAATGTTGATGCTCATATTGGATTACAGAATCTCTAGTACTTGTTCTGGTGGACGACCAATTTTTGCTTTGTTGTTCGCGACAACCACTGGACGTTCAAACAGTTTTGGATTCGTTGCCATTGCAGCGAAAAGATCTTCATCAGTCACTGATGCGTCACCAAGGTTCGCTTCTTTGTAATCCGCTTCTTTGGTACGCATCATGTCGCGAACACTCTCAAAACCAAGCTGAGTGAAAAGCACTTTCAGCTGTTCAACAGTCAAAGGCGCATCTAGGTATTTGATCACCTCTGGTTGTACGCCGTTTGCTTCAAGCAGTTCGAGAGTTTGACGGCTCTTTGAGCAGCGTGGGTTATGATAAATCACGACAGACATGGTTCTTCCTCATTATTATTTTTGATTTAATAGTTCAGCCGAAGCCAACTGAGTGGCTTCTTATTGTGTAACGTTGAGCTTTCTTTGTATTTTGGCAACGAGCTTCGCTACCAGTCATTATACTTATTGCAACGATAAGAAGCGTTCGCGCTGTATCATTAGTTGATCAATTCGAGCGTCATAACGTGCTTGTTTTAGGCTGCCTAGTTCTGCTATTTGGCTCGCCTGCGTGTAGTACTGAATCGCTTTGTTCCAGTTGGCTTGCAGTGCCAAAATCTCTGCCCTAGCAGACAATTCTTCATCGCTGTTGCCAAGGTTTGTATTTGCCTTTGAAAGCAGGTACCACCCATTGGTGTCGTTCGGGTTATCGTGCGTGTAACGTTGCAACACGCGAACGGCTTCCTGTAGGTCTTCATTTTCGATCAGTGCATTGGCGTAGTTTATGGTTAGAACTGAGTTGTTTGGTTGACGCTCAAGTGCTGACTTAAGTTCTTTAATCGCAATCTCAGGCTTTTTCTGTTCAATGTGCAGATCTGAAATAGCATCCAGATAGAACAAGTTGGTTGGGTCGCTATTCATCAGCTTGGTCAGAATCGGTTCTGCTTTATCTAGTTTTTTTGAATCTAGGTAAACCAGTGCTTGTCCATACTCTAATGATGGAACCAAGGCTTTGGGGGCTTTCTTCAGCTTTCGCTCAAACCAATCAAGAGCTGCATCATTATTAATACCTGCATAGCGTGCAACAATCCGGGCTCTTGCTAAATGATAATCCAGTGACGGAGCCAGTTTTAGTGGTGTATAGCTGCGAGCACGGGCGCGTGAATCTGTGATTCGGTCTTCAGGCAACGGGTGAGTTAATAGCATTGGTGGCGGTGTGCTTGCATAGCGGTATTCATCAGCTAAGCGGCCAAAGAAACGTGGCATAGCGTTTACATCGAACCCTGCTTTTGCAAGCGTGTTGATGCCAAAGCGGTCGGCTTCTTTTTCATTACTTCGGGTGTAGTTTATTTGGCTTTGCATGTTACCAGCAGTTGTTGCAGTGATAGCTGCGATACCGGCTTCTGGTGCTGCAATCGCTAATAATACAGAAGCGGCCAATGCTGCGATGGTTGCAGGAGAGCGGCGAGCTTGATCTTCCATACTACGTGCTAAGTGACGCTGGGTAACATGCGCGATTTCGTGCGCCAATACGGAAGCGAGTTCACTTTCAGACTGTGCATGCAAGAACAAACCTGAGTGCAAAGCAACATAACCACCAAAAAAAGCAAAAGCGTTGATGTTTCGGTCACGGATCATAAAGAACTGAAAAGGTGTCTTTACATCATTTGCGTTCGCGACAAGGCGATGGCCAAGCGTGTCAATGTATTGGTTTAGAACCGGGTCGTTTACAATAGGCTGGCTGCTTCTGATGATGCGCATGTAGGCATCACCATAGATAAGTTCTTGGTCGATAGTGAGTGTGCCGCCAGCCGCGGTGCCGATATCGGGTAGCTCCAAACCATTGGTATTTGCCAACGTTGGAGTGCTTAATGTAGCTGCGATGCATAAGCAAGCAATTGAGCGAGCGCGTTTAAACATATTAGTCAGTAATACTCCGTTTCTTCTGACAGTAAGACAAGTGCAATGCAAATTGGTTCTCTATCTGATTTAACCTTTACCAAGTGCGTGCGCTATCATGAAGGAAGATGAATGAATGATGGCGCGTTTTCAAAAACAGATTACAATACGACCCTTATAATAAGCATCGAGCTAAAGAATGACACCTAATATTCTAGATTTACGCCAAGAGCGCTGTCCAATGGCACTATTATTAGCCAAGCGTCACAGTGTAAAGTTAGAAGTAGGGCAATCATTGTCAATTTATGTCTCTGATAACAGCTCGATGAAAGATATTGTTACTTTTTTGTCTAAGCAAGCCTATGACGTCATCGTAGAGGTTTGCTCTAATTACCATCATCTCCTCGTCACTAAAAAGGAATTGCAGTCAAATGCTTGAAATGGTCAATCGTTGGTATAAACGACGTTTCTCTGATCCCCATGCTGTCAGCTTGGTTGCCATCATTCTCTTCGGCTTTATTACGATCTACTTCTTTGGTCACCTCATAGCCCCTCTTTTGGTGGCTATTGTTTTGGCTTACCTGCTTGAGTGGCCGGTTACTCAACTTCAAAGACTCGGTGTTCCAAGAACCCCATCAGTGATGTTGGTGATTTTAATGTTCTTTAGCGTGATGTTACTTGCGCTGTTTGGTCTAGTACCAACGATTTGGGAACAGGTAGGTAACCTTATCAATGATATTCCAAGCATGTATGGTGGTTTACAGAAGTTCATCGCAACCATTCCTGAGCGTTACCCTGAACTAGCAAACCTGCAGATCGTTGAATCGATTGTGTCTAATGCGAAAAACAAAGCATTAGGCTTTGGCGAAAGCGTTGTGAAGGGCTCTTTAGCTTCTCTTGTTAGTTTGGCGACGCTTGCGGTTTACCTGATTCTTGTACCGCTGCTGATTTTCTTCCTTTTGAAAGACAAAGAAGAGATGATCAGTATGGCTAGTGGTGTTCTGCCTAAGAACCGTCGTCTAGCGACCAAGGTTTGGGTTGAGATGAACCAACAAATCTCAAACTACATTCGCGGTAAGGTGCTTGAGATTTTGATCGTCGGCGGTGTCAGCTACGTAACCTTTGCGATTCTGGATTTACGTTATTCAGCACTGCTGGCTGTCGCGGTTGGTTTCTCGGTATTGATTCCTTACATCGGTGCGGCGGCTGTGACCGTTCCAGTCGCGATTGTTGGCCTGTTCCAGTGGGGCTTAGAACCTCAGTTTTATTGGTTGCTTCTCGCTTACGGTATTATCCAAGCGTTAGATGGTAACGTGCTGGTACCGGTTCTTTTCTCGGAAGCGGTAAACCTACACCCAGTAGCGATTATTGTAGCAGTGTTGGTGTTTGGCGGACTGTGGGGGTTCTGGGGCGTGTTCTTTGCGATCCCTCTAGCCACGCTAGTGAAAGCGGTTTGGAATGCCTTACCGAGTCACGCTCTCGATGATGACCCTGAACACCAATCGTAATTGAACGCGCTATCAATTTGAATGCGCTATCAATTTTAATAAGTACAAAAAGGCCGAATATCCATGATATTCGGCCTTTTGGCATTTGGCTTAGTAGTGAGTAGTGTATTTAGATTCGCTAGGTGCGAATTTAGAGAATCAACTCACTAAAATCAACATTAAGCTTCTGGGTTGAAGTAATCTAAAACCACTTCGTGGTGAGTCTTGGTTTTGAACTTGTTGAAGACGTGTTCAATCTGACCTTCTTCATCAATTAGAAAGCTAATACGGTGCAGACCATCGTACACTTTGCCCATAAATTTTTTCTCGCCCCAAACACCAAACTGTTCAGCAACACTGTGGTCTTCATCAGATAGAAGAGTGAAGTTCAGAGATTTCTTCGCAACGAAATTTGGTAGGCGTTTAACTGGGTCAACACTCACACCTAGAACAACCACATTCAGATCATCAAGCTGTGCTTTGATATCACGCAGGCCTTCAGCTTGCACAATACAACCTGGAGTCATTGCTTTTGGGTAAAAATAGAAAAGGACTTTTTTACCTTTGAAGTCACCAAGAGATACGATATTGCCATCTTGATCTGGAAGAGAAAAAGCAGGTGCTGGAACACCAGCCGTTAGCGTATTCATGATATTTCCTTTTTAAAAACTGTTTTTGATAAAGTTGAGCGAGCCTTGTACGGATAGGCTCTGACACAGCGCGTCGAATTCTTCTTGTAGCTGCATCAAATTACATTCTGATTGCACAGAAGCGGTAATAGAGATATGGAATTGGTCGTTGTCGAGCTGAACCTTAGACTTATTGATGGTTCGCGCACTTAACGAATCGAGGCCGATGTTTCGGTCTGCGAAGAACTGGGTAAACTGCTCGGTAAGGCCGATTTTATCGTCTGACTCAACGAACACCTCTACTGTGTAAGAGTTCTCAATAACATCATGAGTTGAGGTTCGCTTCATAATCGTAATCAAGTCGTGCTCTTGTCCAAGCAAGGGCAGGGTGGTTTCAACGCGGGTGATGTTGTTTGCCTTTCCAGACAGTAGCATGATAAGCGTAAATTCTTCGCCAAATTGAGCGATACGGCTATCAATAATGTTACAGCCTGATTGGGTGACTAAATGAACCACTTGGTTGCATACACCTGGGCGATCTGTGCCCACAGCTGTAATTACTAGATGTTGAGTCATAAAATCACGTCTCTTATATTCCATTGATTCATGCATGTTAGCACAGTTAGCTAGAGGAATAAGTGTGTGCTTGGGGCTTTTATGAGGCACTTTGCTTCAAATATGTAACAAGTAATAGGAATATTTAGAGTGTTCAAAATTCAAAGAGTGGTGTGAGAGCATTACTTACTTGTTACTGACATCGAGTGCTGAGCTATTCGCTAGATTGAGTGTAGGTTACCCAAATTCTAGGTCGAACGCGGTTATAAGTCGTTTTACCTCAAACATACGACAATATTTACTGCAGATGTTGCTGGTAAGCCACTTTAATGTCTTGTGTTTATTGATTGGCTTACAGTAACATGCAAAAAGAATAAATTAAGGGAGATAGACATGTTTTCAGGAAGTATCGTTGCGCTAGTTACACCATTTAATACAGATGGTGAAGTGGATTTCGACAGCCTTAAAAAGTTAGTTGATCACCATGTTGCAGCAGGTAGTGATGGTCTGGTTGCGGTTGGCACAACTGGTGAGTCTTCAACACTCACTATTGAAGAGCATGTCAAAGTCGTCAATAAGGTCGTTGAATTTGCTGATGGCCGTATTCCTGTTATTGCTGGTACGGGTGCAAACGCAACTCACGAATCTGTACTTTTCAGCCGTTTGCTCAATGGTTCTGGTATTGCTGGTTGCCTGAGTGTAACACCGTACTACAACAAACCGACTCAAGAAGGTTTGTACCAACATTACAAAGCAATTGCTGAAGTCAGTGACGTTCCACAGATCCTTTACAATGTACCTGGTCGCACTGCGGTAGACTTGTTGCCAGAAACGGTTGCTCGTCTTGCCGAGATCGAAAACATCGTTGCACTTAAAGATGCGACGGGTGATCTTGAAAGAATTGCAATTCACCGTGAACTTTGTGGCGAAGACTTTATCTTACTAAGTGGTGATGACTTAACAGGTCTTGAATTTGTTAAGCGTGGTGGCGATGGCGTGATCTCTGTAACGAACAATGTTGCAGCTGCTGATATGGCGACTATGTTCAAGCTAGCGAAGGAAGGCAAGTTTGAGGAAGCTGAAGCGATCAATGAGCGTTTGATGCCTCTACATAAGAATTTGTTCGTTGAGTCTAACCCTATTCCCGTAAAATGGGCGGTTCACAAAATGGGTCTGATTGCTGAAGGTGGCTTACGTCTACCACTGACTGAACTGTCAAAACCAGCTCAACCTGTTGTTGCTCAAGCAATGACTGAAGCGTGCATTTACTAAAAACGTATAAAGCAATGCCGAAGCGAACCTTCGGCATTTAGGAGTATAAATGAAGTATTCTCACCAGCTAGTGATCGGTTCACTGGCTGTTTTCGTTCTTACAGCATGTTCTGGCAGCCCGACTCAACGTCGCCAAGCCAAAGATGATTTTGAATACTTAGAAACACCTGAGTTTTCACAATGGCAATTGCCTGAAGATGCTCAGCCTCAGTTTTACCCAAACTTTGATATCCCAAGCGGTGAATTCAGTGGTGGTACCGGTCGTCAAGTGGATATTCGTCCTCCTCAACAGGTTCTTGAACTGATCCCAGGTGCTCGTACTGAGCGTCAAAATGGTGAAGTGACGTTATGGCTCCTTCGTGCTGAAGAGGCTGACCGAGTATGGCAAACGGCTGTAGATATGCTGACCCAGCGTAATATCGGCATTCGTGAACAGTCAGAAAATGACATTGAGACTGATTGGGTTAGGTGGGTTTCTGAAGATGAAGAAGTCGAGATTGGTAGCCGCTACTCTATCTCTCGTTTCCAAGCGAACAATCGCCATGGCTTCAAGATTAATCTGATTGATTGGCGTGAAGGTTCTGAAGAGAAACCAGTATCGGCAACCAATAAAGAGCGTTACAACGCGTTCTTAACGAATCTAGTGATGGCTAAATACGATGCCAACCTTCGTGCTGAAGCGGCACTGAAAGCACAAGAGTTGGTGAAACGTATTCCTATTTCAATGGGGTCGGACCGCAGTGGTTTCCCTGTGATCATTGCTCGCACACCATACAATGTATTGTGGCAACGTCTACCTACCTTGCTACCGACGATGGGCTTCGAACTTGAAGAGCGTAACCAGTCTCAAGGTACAGTGAAAGCTAAGTATGCCGCGCCAGATGATGAATTCTGGGAAGAGATTGGCCTACAGCCTATTGACTTAGCGCCAGGTACTTACACCTTCTTGTTTGGTGATCTTGGCAACCGTACATCGATTAACGTAACGGATGCAACAGGTAAGCCTGTAGAAGAAGAGCTACTTAAGTCAATGGTACCGGTATTAGCACACGTTGCAGACCAAACCAAAGACAAGAAAGAAGCAAAATCTGAATAAGCACTGAGCAAATTTAGAAGAAAAAAAAGAGGACATACAATGTCCTCTTTTTTATGTTTGTTAGTCAGTGTTTTATGTGCGTGTTGTCAATTTATGTTGTCATTTCGCTAACAAGGAGTCACACGCACCTGACTTGTTGGGGCTAGCGCATTAAGGGCGTTAAGCTAAATGTTTTTGCTGTCAGTCGACTCATCTTTTTGAGCTTTCTCTTGGTTCTGTTTATCCAATTGATTGAGCTTGTCTAAGTCTTTTTCTGTTTTGTTACGACCTGTCAGATCCATATTAGCGGTCTGTTTGAGCGCAGCAATATTACCCACCACAACGCTAACCACGATGATGATGATGACCCAAGGGTTTGTAAGCCACTCTAACATAAGCGCTCCTAATGACTGATATTCGCCACGAAGCGCGCATAGATCTCGTCTAGCTGCTCCGCAATAATTTCATACCCTAATATTGGCTTAGATTGGAGTTGCTTGCCAAGTAAAGTGGGAGATAACTGTGATAAACACAACTGTGAAATTTTACGGTGGCTTATATGCCAAGGTTCTATCGCCACACCACCAAGGTCTTGGCTGTAAGGAAAGAAGAATCCAAACTGAGATGCGTTGGCAGACAGCCATTGGTAAAACACTTGCTGGTGGCCAGTGAGGTATTCCCATGGTTCCAGTTGTAGCTGAGTACCCTCAGGTAAGTGATTACGAGCAAAGACATCAAAGTCACAACCCCAATGGTGACGACTCGCTCCGGGAAGCGCAGACCACCTAAGAATCGCCGACAACTTTTGATGTTCACTGAGTGTTGAAGCATCCAGTGGTTGGCTTTCTGAGTCTAATATCGGTGCTTCACCAGAAAACTTGCGGTTCCAAATCAGAGATTGCCTTTCATAGTCGCGAAAGCCACTGGCAATCTCTATTTTAAAACCAGCGAGTTGAGCAGCTTCAATCAAGTTGTTCAGTTCATCTTTGACGTCACTGTGGACCAAGAAGGTCTTGGTGCCAATCAGGTTAGGTTCTAGATGAGAATCTGATTGTCCGGTTAGCTGCTCTGGTGTCATAACGTGTCTCTCAATAATTAGATGCTATGAATCGCTGATGAAAAAACTACTTAGCGAACAGGTTCACTAATGTTCTTTCGTACATGTCAGTTAGTTTCTCTAAATCAGCCACTTTCACGCACTCGTTAACCTTGTGAATGGTTGCATTCACAGGGCCTAGTTCTACCACTTGTCCCTTCATGCGAGCAATAAAGCGTCCGTCAGAAGTACCACCTGTGGTAAGCAGTGCCGGCTTAACATCATTCACGTGACCTACTGCATCGACAATAGCATCAAGCAACGAGCCTGCGTCGGTTAAGAACGGGTCGCCATTGAATGTCCATTTTAAATCGTATTCGAAATCGTACTTGTCGAGTGTATTTGTGATTCTTTCAACGATGATGTCGTTGTTTAACTCTGTACTAAAGCGAAGGTTAAACTGAACATTAAATTCACCAGGAATCACGTTTGATGCGCCAGTGCCCGCACTTACATTTGGGATCTGGAAGCTGGTTGGTGGGAAATAATCATTACCTTTGTCCCACTCGGTCGTCGCCAATTCATTGATCGCAAGCAGAGAGCTGTGTACCGGGTTGTTCGCAAGGTGAGGGTAGGCAACGTGACCTTGTGTGCCTTTAATCGTTAGATCGCCAGTGATAGAACCACGACGGCCGTTCTTTACGACATCACCTACGTACTCAGTACTTGATGGTTCGCCAACAATACACATGTCGATGTTCTCACCACGAGCCATCAATGCTTCGACAACGCGCACTGTCCCGTTGATGAACGGGCCTTCTTCATCTGACGTGATAAGGAAACCGATTGAGCCTGTGTGATCAGGGTGCTTAGCAATGAACTGTTCTACAGCCACAACCATTGAAGCCAGAGAACCTTTCATATCTGCCGCGCCGCGACCGTGCAGGAAACCATCTATAATAGTCGGTTCGAATGGCTTAGTGTTCCACTGCTCAATTGGGCCTGCAGGTACAACATCAGTGTGACCAGCAAAAGCAAATAGGGGGGCTTCGGTACCACGGCGAGCCCAGAAGTTCGTCGTATCTTCAAATACCATCACTTCGATTTCAAAACCTAGCGCTTTTAAGCGTTCAATCATCAGGTCTTGGCAGCCTGCATCTTCTGGTGTTACCGATTGACGGCTGATTAGGTCTTTTGCCAGAGCCAAAGTTGGGCTGTCTGTCATCCTTGAGTTCCTTGTTTAAATTAAACGTCTAGTCATTAATTTCAGGCGTTGAACAGGGGAAGTTCAACGCTTTGTTATCTGTTCTAATACAGCTGATTACGCAAAAATAGCAGCGTATTGATCAGCTTTGAAGCCAATATGAAGCTTGCCATCGACTTTCAAGATAGGGCGCTTGATCATTGCTGGTTGTTCAACAAGCAGAATTACGGCTTTTTCTTCCGTTAATGTGTCTTTTTGCTCTTGAGAAAGTTGGCGATAAGTCGTACCACGTTTGTTTAGCACAAGCTCCCAACCAAGCTCTGAACAGAAGCTTGTTACTAATTCTTCAGTGATGCCTTGTTTGCGATAATCGTGAAATTCGAACTCGATACCTTCAGCTTCTAGCCATTTTTTTGCTTTTTTGATGGTGTCGCAGTTCGGAATGCCAAACATAGTGATAGTCATTATTCTTCCTTTGGGTGATTTTATTTCGTTGTTATGAGTTGAATCCTATCAGGAAGCGGCAATTCAGACAAAATAGAGTGAGGAATATTTCATAGAGTGAAAAAAAACAGTAAGAAAATGTCACTATTGGAGACTTATTGATCAGCCTCAACATGTTGTCAGCAAAAAAAGAAATAATTGAGTTGCACATATATAGGAGGTGTCAATGGAGTTGAGTCCTGTTTTTGCAAGGCGGCTATATTTAGCATTGTTAGTGGAAAGCCTTGATAGGCCAAATGTGCCTAAACTCATCGAAAAAACGGGGTGGCCTCGTCGTACTATTCAAGATGTACTCAAGGCGTTACCGGGGATCGGTATTGAACTTATGTTTGTTCAAGATGGGCGACGTCATAATGATGGCTATTACCAATTATCCGACTGGGGGCCATTTGACAGTCAATGGGTTATCCAGCGTAAAGGCGATATAGCAACAAGCCTTGGATTTAGTGCATAAGCCAGCGAAAGCTGGCTTTCTTCTTTCTTCTTTCTTCTTTCTTCTCCTTACCGATTACCGATTACCGATTACCGATTACCGATAAGTCGAATTAGCGACACCGATAAGCGGTGCCCAACATGGTTACGGAAGTCGCAAAATCTTGGGGAAGTGTGAAAATTACAGTGTCCGCACCTAATCCAATAGCATTGGACTTTAGCTCATTCATTGCGCCTTGAATTAGAGTGTCGTTCGGGTAAAACAGGTAACTATACCAGTGGCCTTCGCTACCGGTGACTTCCCCTTTATATTCGCACTTGTTGATATCAATCAGTCCGTGGTAATCCATTTGTACTTGGTCAGATTCGCTATGTGGGACTGTTGTCGGTGTCGTGCACCCGCCTAATATGCCTGTCATAGCTAAAGCGACTAATTCCTTTTTCATACATTTATCCTGCTATTTCATCAAATAAATCGCGAAACCTACCCAGCTTGCGATCAATAGTAACCACGGCAATTTGTTGGCGTGATTTGATGTTGTTTCAACAATTGTGTCTACATTGTTCTCTTCGTCTAGATTAGTTTGTTGAGTTTGTTTCTCTTTCTGTACGCGTTTTCTTGCTTTATCGGCTTGGCGACTGCGTTCTTTTTGCTGTTTCTTGTAAAGTGCGATGCCTTTTTCGATACCTTGAGCAATTAATTTTGTTTGTTCTTTGGTTTGAGCTGGCTTTTGCGTCGCTTTGGCTATCTTCAGTGCTTCTTGTTGAGATTCAACAGACGGTGTATTAGTTTTCTTTTTCATACTGAGTTCGACAATTAAAACGGATTAACCAATAAGATAACGCAAACCTAGTTAAGTATGAATGATTTGCGTTAAAGTGTTGGTTTGAAAACAAGTGAAAGTGAGAGTTGTGCGGTACTCCATAGAACAATACGATAAACACGGCTTTTTGAAAGCCCCAATCTTATTATGGTTAGGTTGGCTGTTTCTTGCGAAAGCTTTGGTCGTTTTCATTGTTGCGGGCGCAAGCCGAGAGTCGGGAACGGATATTCTTGAGACCATCTATCCAGACCACCAGATGTTTTATGTCGGGATTGCGTTGAGTGTGCCTAGTTTGTTATTGATGTGGTTGTTTGGACTAAGATCTCCAGATAGAAAGCGCCTTAACAAAGTCGTGTCATGGGGACGTTGGGTTACCATGATGGCTATCTTGGCACAGGGCTCCCATACAATTTATTTAATCTATTTGGATAACGGATGGTTCCGTTGGTCAAATGCTATCACCCTATTATTGCTCCTCTGGTTAGCGCTTTATTTAACCAATAGCCATGCCGCTAGGGATTGCTTTAAAGTGGTTGAGCACGAAGACTGATTCTCATCAAAACATTTGTACCATTCACAATTATACTTAGAAGCTAAAACTGGAAGGAATAATCTATGCTTAATGTTTCAAATGAGCAGCCTAACGTTCAAAGTGCTATTTTGCCTGAAGCTGGGACTTTCGCTCTTTACGTTCAACTTAAAGTGAACGCTAATACTGCTAATGTACTAGCAGAAATTCAAAAGCTTCCGACTCTAATCGACGAGCTAAACCAAACTCAATCTGATGCGAACCTAACGGCGTCGGTAGCATTCTCAAAAGCTTTTTGGGATAAGTTTGAGCAAGCTGCTCCCTCTGATCTAATTGATTTTCCTGCGCTTGGTGAAGGTGATATCACAGCACCGAGCACACTGTCTGATGTTCTGATTCACTGTCATTCAAACCGACATGACCTACACTTCTTCATCCTACGTAAATTGCTATCTGAAGTAGCGGCAGACGTTGAAGTAGTAGATGAAACTTACGGTTACCGTTTCCTAGACTCACGTGACATGACCGACTTCGTTGATGGCACTGAAAACCCGAAAGACGCGCAGCGTGCTGAAGTGGCGATTGTGCCTGAAGGTGAATTCGCAGGTGGTAGCTACGTAATGGTGCAGCGTTTTGTGCATAACCTGCCAGCTTGGAATAGATTAAACGTATCGGCACAAGAGAAAGTGGTTGGCCGTACCAAGCCAGATTCGATCGAGCTAGACGATGTTCCAGCGGCGTCTCACGTTGGTCGTGTGGATATCAAAGAAGAAGGCAAGGGCCTTAAAATTGTTCGTCATAGCCTACCTTACGGCACAGCAACAGGCGATCACGGTTTACTGTTCATCGCTTACTGTAATGTTCGTCATAATTTCGATGCGATGCTAGAGAGTATGTACGGCGAAACAGATGGCAAAACAGACCAACTGCTTCGCTTTACTAAAGCCGTTACTGGCGCTTACTACTTTGCTCCTTCAGCTGAGATGTTGAGTGCATTAACGATTAAGTAAGTCGTCTCAAATAGAATAAACAAAGGGAGCCTCATGGCTAATGCCGATCAGTTAAAGCCAAAGTGATCGGTTGAAGGATCCTTCCGAGCTG